>JAEUIF010000962.1 GCA_016795185.1 Planctomycetia bacterium
GTTCTTGAGCGGGCTTGGCGTCATGATTCTCCTCCGTGAGCGGGCGAATACCGGGAGAATCATTCGCACCCCACTTGTCGCAATCAAGAGGCCAGCGAAGAATACACGGGCGGAAGATGATTTTGCCCTGGGCATGGCACCCACGCCTCCCATTGAGCAAGAAGACTCTTGCGCTTGCTCTATGGCTGCCCGTTGCACCGCGCGCTCAGACCTCAGACACTTCCTTTACTTCCCCGCCAGCGTGAGCTACGCTCGATAGTCGAGAGCCCATGACCCACCTGGCGAAAGTGCGCACATGGCCGGTGCCCCCACCGCATTACTCGATTGGTGCGAACGGACTCAGCTGCTCAGCGCGGCCCAGCGCAAGGAAGTACGCGAAGTCCTGCAACGCAAGTTTCCGCAACCCGAAGCCCTGTTGCAAGAACTGCTGCGGCGCGGCTGGCTGACGCCGTTCCAGGCCCGCTTGCTGACGCAGGGCCGCGCTGCCCATCTGCAACTCGGCCCGTACCTGCTGCTGGATCAGCTGGGCGAAGGCGCTTCGGGCCAGGTCTTCAAGGCCAGGCACCAGAAACTGGGCCGTCTGACCGCCCTCAAGGTACTGCGGCGCGATCTGGCCCGCGACACCGCCGCCGTCGATCGCTTCTACCGCGAGATCGAAGTCGCCAGCCAGGTGTCGCATCCGCACCTCGTCCACGCCTACGAGGCCGGCCCCATCGGCAATGACCTCGTGCTGGCGATGGAGTACGTGGAGGGGCTGGACCTGGAGCGACTGGTGCAACGGCACGGTCCACTGCCGCCCGACCTGGCTTGCGAGTATATCCGGCAGGCAGCCGACGGCTTGCAGCACGCGCACGAACGCGGTCTGGTGCATCGCGATATCAAGCCCTCGAATTTACTGGTGAGCGGCGGCGCCGGCGGCCGGGGACACGGAAATGACAGCACCGTGCTTTCCGGGCAACTCGCGCAGCAGGTGAAAATTCTCGACCTTGGTCTGGCTCGCCTGCACCGCTACACGGCGGGCAGCAAGACCAGCAATCTCACGGTGCTCGACGGCAACTCGGTGATGCAGGGCACGCCGGACTACATGTCGCCGGAGCAGGCGCTGGATTTCCACGGGGCCGACATCCGCGCCGACATCTACAGCCTGGGCTGCACGCTGTACTTCCTGCTCGCCGGTCAGCCGCCGTTTCCGTCGGGTCGGCTGGCTGAAAAATTGATGCGGCACCAGCAAACCGAACCGGACTGGACTGCCATCCGCCAGCCATTGCCGTCCGGCTTGCTCCCCGTCCTGCAAAAGATGCTGGCCAAGCGGCCTCCGGACCGCTACCAGACGCCGGGCGACGTGGCCGCCGCCTTGCGTCCGTGGTGCGGCAACACCGCCATCACCGCCGTGAAGCCGCGCACGCAAGTCGTCGGGAGCGCCATGCCGACACAGGCCAACCGCCGGCGGCGCTGGCCCTGGCTCGTCGGCCTGTGCGCTGCCCTGCTGTTGATACTGGGCGCGGGCCTGGCACTCCTGCTACTAGTCGGCCGGCGCGGGCAGCCCGTGGCTCAGCGCCCGACGGAACCCACGACGTTGCCCACCACCACCGCCACCGCGCCGACGACTGCGCGGACGCCGACGCCAGGTGAACGGCCGACCTGGGTCGCCAGTTTTCGCGGCCAGTTCCAGGTGCCCAAGCCCGCGCCGGGCTGGCAATACCTCTGGAACCCGAAGGCTGCGGTCGGCAATCCGTCGGCCTACGCCGCAATGCTGCCGATCAACGCCATGTACAACTCCGACGGCATGCCGACGCTGCCGCGCCCCGACCCGGCCGGGTACGTTTACCTGGCCCGCGACGTCGGCCACCCCGGACGCGGGACCGCCCAGGCCGGCGATTTCGACCGCTGCGCCATCGCCGCCTACACCCTGCAATACCGGCATGCGGAAGGCGAGTATTCGCTGACCCAATCGTCCATCAGTGGCGGCAGTGGCCTGCGGCTGATCGTCCACGTCAACGACCGGCCGCCGGTCTTGAACCTCGAAGTACCCAAGGGCGCGCGGAACGCGGCTTTCAACACCAGCCTCGGTCGGATGCGCGCCGGCGATACGGTCTATGTCGCGGTTGGCGCCAATGGCCACGACGGCGGGGACACCTTCTCGGACCTGGACTTCGTCGTCGCCCGCGGCACGCCGGCCCAGCTGGTGATGCGGCGCGAGGTGCTCTTCGCCACCGGGTTCGAGGAGGGTCTGGCCGGCTGGACCAATCGCGGCGAGGCCGACCGCGCCCTGGACACGGACCAACCCCACCAGGGCAAGCAGGCGTTTCGCATCGCCGTGACCCCCGGCGCGCCGTTGCAATATCAGCAAATCTGGCGCTACGTCGATGAGTCGCCCACACCGGGCAACCGTTATCGCGCTACCGTCTGGGTACGGACCAAGGACGTGAATCCGGGGGAGTCCGGAGCCTACGGCTACCTCGAGTTCCTGGCAGGGCAAGCGCGCATCGACCTCGAACATACGCGCGTCAATC
>JAEUIF010000974.1 GCA_016795185.1 Planctomycetia bacterium
GGCGGAACTACGAGCGCCGCATCGAAATTGCCTCCGTCACGAAGGAAGCCATGAGCCGTCGCCGCCGTAAATCGCTGGAGTCCGGGTTCAGCCTGGATTCGTTTCTCGACCTGGTGACCAACGTCGTCGGCATCATCATCCGACTGATTGTGGTCGCCTGGGTCGGCGCGCGCGGTTACACGACGATTTCTCCGCTGCTGAGCCCCGCGCCGCCGGCGCAGACCAGCCCACTGCCGCCCGTGGACGACCTTGCCATGCGACAGCAGCTGGCACGCGAACGCGCGGAACTGGCCGAGGCGGAAGCCCGGCTGCTCGAACAGCTGCGCAACCTGGACCTCGTCAAGCACGAACAGGGCGCGGTCGCCCAGGAGCTGGCGGCCCTGACTCCCCGTGCCGCCGCCCTCGCGGAAGCCACGCAGCGACTGGACCAGGTCAAAACCGCCGGCGCGGATTCCCTCAAGGAAACGGCCCAGGCAATGTCGGACCTCGAAAAGCGGCGCGAAAAGCTCAAGCAGGAACTGAAGGAACTCGAAAAGGACCAACCGACCACGAAGACGCTGCGCTTTCAGACCCCCGTGAGCCAGACCGTGCGCGGTGAGGAACTGCACTTCGAGTGCCGCCGGGACCGCGTGGCATTCGTCGATCTCGGCCAGCTGCTGCCCCAGGTGCGGCGCGCCCTGCGCGATCACCAGGATACGCTGAAAACGCAGTGGGAAGTGACCGATGTGACCGAGCCGGTGGGTGCATTTCAGTTGCGCTACGTCATCGAACGCCAGCGCGGCAACCTGGACGCCGTGGTCGCCGATTCCAACCCGGACCCGTATGCGAGCTTCAGCTACGGCGTGACGGAATGGGTGGCGGTGCCGGTGCTGCCGGAGCGCGGTGAATTGCCTGAAGCGGCGCTGGCGGCCGGGTCTGACTTTCGGCACGCGATTGATGGCCTGGAAGCTCAGAATACCGCCATCACCTTGTGGGTCTATCCCGATAGCTTTGGCCTGTATCGCCAACTGCGCGACTATTTGACGGAAAAGGGGTTCACGGTGGCTGGCCGCCCGCTGATGGATGATCGACCCATCGCGGGATCGTCCCGCTATGGCACCCGTTCGCGCGGGCAATAAAACACCGCTGGCGGTTTCGCAGCGAATGCGAAGCCGCCAGCGGCTTGAGTTTCAGTATTTCGAGCTTACTTCTTGCCCTTCTTGGCCTCGAATTGCTTGACGTAGAATTCGGGGTTCTCGTTGAAGGCATCCCGGCAGCCCGAGCAGCAAATGAAGTAGGTCTGGCCCTTGTAGGTGACCGCGCCGGTGCCGAGACCGCCGCTGACCACGCATTCCTGCTTCTTTTCCTTGGCGAAGCCGGCGCCTTCCATCTTGTACGAGACCTTGTATTCCGGCGAGAACAGGGTCTTGCCGGGGCCCTTGCGGGCGGAGGCCATATTCAGGAAGATGCCGTCGCCCGCCACGTTGATGCGCAGGCGGTGGGCTTCCTTGGTCTTGTCGTCCACCCGTTCCAGAATGTAGGTATCGTTGTCGAGTTTGCCTTCGTAGGTCAGCTTCTGGTCCTTCAGGTCCACCATGTTGGCGACGTAGAGCATCTTTTCCGGGTTGTAGCGGATGTCGCCGCTCTTGAAGGTCTTGCTGTCCTTGAACTTGAGCACCATCCACGCATCGTCCTTGGTGAACTTCCAGCCCCATTCCAGACCTTCCACCCAGATGTCCTTCTTCAGGCCGTCGGCCTTGGCGTCGCCGCTCCAGGTGCCGACGAAGTCGTTCAGGGGTTGCAGGCTCTTCTTGGCGTCATCGATCTTCTTGCTCTGGGCGTCCGCGGTCTGCGCCGCCAGGGCCAGGCCCACCATCAGGATGGGAAATACAACGCGCTTCATGAGTGGGTTCCTCGGAGGTTGCTGTGGACCAGATGGTCATATTATCGCCGGCACGAACTTTAGACGCAACGGTCTGGCGGATTGTTCCCCGTCCGGAGGTGATAGAGCGGGCCGGCTGGAAGAGCCGGGCAAAGTGTAAGGCCGGGCGAACGTCCGATATTCAGTTGCCGCGCGGGGACAGCCGCGGCGACTCCTTGGCGGCGGGCGGGGGCAGCACCTGCTCCAGACGCTTTTTCAGGTCGTGCTGGACCTTCTTCGGCAACGGCATCGTCTTTTCCTCGTAAACGATGCCGTTTCCCTTGCCACCGGCCGGCGCGAGCGAGAGGCGGTTCACGGGCGCTTCGGGTACGTCCGGGATGGCCTTCTGCACCAGCGAGGTCGGCTGCGGCACGAGCGCGCGGATGGCCGTCGGCGCCGGTTCGGTCGCCGTGCCGACCGTTGGACCGGTGGTGAAGGTCGGCTGCACGAGCGCGACGCCGAGCAGCACCGCTGCCGCCGCACCGATGCCGGCCGCGCTCAGCCACCGACGCCGCCGCCCGGAACCGGCCCGCAGGGCGGCCAGCGCCTCGGCCATCGTCGCGAAACGCTCCTCGGGCTTCTTGGCCATCATGCGGCGGAAGGCAGCCTGCACGCCCCGAGGCACGCCCGGCAGTGTCGGAATGGGCTTTTCGCGGTGGGCGAAGATCTTCTCCATGCCGGTTTCGCCGGTGTACGGCGGCCTGCCGGTGAGCAGGAAATGCAGCGTGCAGCCCAGGCTATAAATGTCGGCGCGGTGGTCCGCGCTCTTGATGTTCATGGCCTGCTCGGGCGCGATGTAATCGCACGAACCCATGAAACTGCCGGTCTTGGTCAAGCTGTCCGTGCCCGAATCGTCGCCCCGCTGGCCGTCCACGGCGTCCAGGCGAGCCAGGCCGAGGTCAAGCACCTTGACTGTACCCCGGCTATCACGGATCAGGTTGTGCGGCTTGACGTCGCGGTGGACGATGCCGGCGGCGTGCGCGCACGCCAAGCCCGCGCCGGCTTGCAGGACGCAATCGAGAGCTTCGGCCAGGGGCAGCGGGCCATGCTCCTTGACCTGCCGGCCCAGATCGCAACCATCCACGAACTCCAGCACGAGGAAATGGACGCCCTGCTCCTCGCCCGTATCCAGGGCGGCCACCAGGTTCGGGTGCATCAGGCGGGCACTGGCCAGAGCCTCGCGACGGAAACGCTTGACCGCGGAAGGGTTCGCCGAGACGGCGGGCGGCAGCACCTTCACCGCCACCGGCTTGTTCAAGCCCCGGTGCAACGCCTTGTAGACCACGCCCATGCCGCCCGCGCCGAGTTCCTCCTGGACCGCGCAGCTGCCCAGCACCAGACTCTGCACCTGACCGAGCAGCACCCGACGGGCCTGATACGATGTAATCGTTTGCTGTTTCACCAGTTCCTGCGCCACCGTGCGGGAATCCCGCCGACTCTCCGCCGGCAACTTGCCCAGGGCGCGCTGCGCCTCCGCCGCCGACAACAGGCGACTCGTAACCAGACCGCTGACGAACTGTTCGGCGGTGATGGCGGCCAGGGTGGCGGAAGCGGTCATGGCGAGATCCTCCCGGCGGATTGCGGGTCGCCCAAGTGTAGCTCGAATCCTGCGAGGCGGGGTCAAATCTGCAAAATTCAGTCGCGGTCAAACAAGGACGAATCAAAGGCCCCATTCCAACCGCGTTGGTTCCAGCAGCGCAGTATGTAACCCCGAAACGCAAGCATCGTTCCGGCTTGCGCGCGGCGCTGGTAGTTCCGCCTTCAGGCGGCGAGCGACTCGCTGCCTGAAGGCGGAACTACGAACTTGGCCCGGCTGGTGCGGCCGCGCAACAATTACGGCATGTGGCGCTGCTCAGGAGCGCCGCATGCCGTGTTTAGACTGTCGGACCGGGCCGATCTCAGAACAATTCCTTCACGACCTTTTCATCCTTATCGACAATGCGCATCGGCCGGGCGTCGCGGGTGTAGAAGTTCTTCTCGTAGTTGATACCCAGCGCGGTGCAGACCGTGGCCATGAAATCGACGGCACTGACCTTGCGATCCTCGACCGAGCCGCCCTGCTTGTCGGTGCGGCCGACCGCCTGGCCACCCTTGATGCCCGCTCCCGCCAGGACACTGGTCCAGGCGCGCGGGTAGTGGTCGCGTCCGCCCTGCTTGCCGACCGTGGGGGTCCGCCCGAAGTCGCCCATCCAGACGACCAGCGTCGAATCGAGCATGCCGCGCTGTTTCAGATCGGTGAGCAGCGTGGCCAGCGCGGGGTCCAGCTGACCGCAGAGTGACTTGATGCGCGTGGCGTTGTCGCGGTGCGTGTCCCAGTTGCCCAGCGTCACCTCGACGAACTTGACACCGTTCTCCACCAGCCGGCGGGCCAGCAGGCAGCCGTCGCCGAAGGCATTCCGGCCGTAGGCGTCGCGCATCGCCGCCGGTTCAGCGCTCAGGTCGAACGCCTTGGCCTTGGGCGAGTGCATCAGCTGCGCGGCCCGGCGATAAGTGGCCTTGTGGGCCTCGGCCGAATCGGTCTGGACGCGGTCCAGGAAGCCCTTTTCGACCTCGTCGAGCAAGTTCGCGCGCCGGTCGAAGGCAG
>JAEUIF010000998.1 GCA_016795185.1 Planctomycetia bacterium
CGGACGCGACGGCGGGCGACTCCAGGGCGGGCGGCGCGGGTTGCAGGGCCAGTGCCGCGGCGCGCAGCAGATCGGCCGAGGTAAATGGCTTCAGCAGCACCGTGGCGGCGGGCGCTGCCAGCCGCCAGGCAGCGCCGGGCAACGACGCCCGCTTGCCGAGCAGCAGCAGCGGCCCGCGATAACCAAAGACCTCGCCCAGCCGCCGGACCAGGGCCGGGCCTTCCGCGCCCAGTCCGTCCAGATCGATGGCAACCAGGGCAAAGCGGGCGGCTTTCGCTGCGAGGTGGCGGGCCACGGCGGCGGGATCGCGGGCGAGGACGGGCCGCATGCCGGCGTCGGCCAGTGCGTCGCACAGGGCCACTTGCTGGAGTGGATTCGTCTCCACGACGAGCACCGACCGGCCGCACAGCGCTGCGTCGGGGCCCGCGTCGAGCGCGACCTCGGTCACGGCCGCCGGTTCCAGCCGGGCCGTGAAGCGGAAGGTGCTGCCCCGTCCGGGCGTGCTCTCGGCCTCGATGACGCCGCCCAGTAGTTCGACCAGGCGGGCCGCAATGCTCAGCCCCAGCCCCGTGCCGCCGAAGCGTCGTTGCGTGGTATCCTCGGCCTGCTCGAACGGCTGGAAAATGCGGGCCAGCTGGTCCGGCGGTACGCCGATGCCGGTATCGCTCACGGCGAAACACAGCCGGTCGGCGTCCAGGCGTTCGACGCGCACCTGCACGCCGCCGTGCTCGGTGAACTTGACGGCATTGCCCACGAGGTTCAGCAGTACCTGGCGCAGCCGGACCGCGTCGCCGATTACCTGTCGCGGCACGTCCGGCGCGATCTGGCACGCCAGTTCCAGGCCGCGGCGGTGGGCCGCTTCGCCGAGCAACTTGACGACTTGCCCCAGGGCGGCGTACAGGTCGAACGGGCGCGGCGCGGCGACCAGTTTGCCAGCCTCCATGCGCGACAGGTCGAGCAGGTCGTCGATGACGGTCAGCAGCGCTTCGGCCGAGATCTTCACCACGTCGAGCCGTTCGCGCTGTCGTTCGTCCGGCGACTCGCGCAGCAGCAGTTCGGTCATGCCGAGGATGCCGTTCATCGGCGTGCGGATTTCGTGGCTGACGTTGGCCAGGAACTGGCTCTTGAAGCGGTTGGCCGTTTCCGCCGCTTCCTTCGCCTGGCGCAGCGCCTCGCGCGCCTGGCGGGCCTCGGTCACGTCCTGGGCCACACCCACGATGCGGTAGACCGCGCCGGCTTCGTCGGCGACCGGAAAACCGCGATCGCGCACCCAGCGCACCGCGCCGTCCGGGCGGACGATGCGGTATTCCTCATCCACCGGCTGAGTCAGCACCGTGTGGAAGAACGCCTGCTCGACGCGCGGCCGGTCGTCCATCTGCACGGCCTCGAACCAGAGCCGCGCGGAGGTGTACAGGTCGGCGATCGGCCGCCCCCAGACCTGCTCGAACGCCGGACTGACATACAGGATGCGCGACTTCTTCAGGTCCAGGATCCAGAAAACCTCATCGATGTGGTTCACCAACTGACGGAAACGTTCCTCGCTTTCGCGCAGCGCGGCCTCGGCCTGCTTGCGCTCGGTGATGTCGCTCTCGATGGCCATGAAGCGCACGAGTTGCCCGCGCGCATCGTGCAGCGGCTGCACTTCGAGCGCCAGCCAGTATTTGCGGCCGGACTTGCTGTAGTTGAGGATTTCCGTCTTGAAGCCCTGGCCGCGGCGCAGGCAATCGCGCATGTAGAGGACGGTCCGCGGATTGGTCGCCGGCCCTTGCAGCACCGAACCGGGCGTCTTGCCCACGACCTCGGCCAGCGTGTATTCGGTGACGCGCTCGAAGGCCGCGTTGACCCATTCGGTCAGCCCGGCGGCGTCGGTGAGGACCGCGAGATTATCGGTGTGGTCGGCGATCAGCGCCCGGGTGCGGGCCTCGACCTCGCTGCGACGCACGGCCTCCAGGGCACGATCGCGCTCCGCGATTTGCTCCCCCAACCGCTGACAATCAACCTGCAATGCCGTCATGCGCCGGCGCAGCTTGACCTGGACCAGCGCGAAGACCACGGCGATACCCAGGGCGAACCAGGGAGCCAGTTCCGTGACCGCAGGCATGAGACTCGCATTTCTGGAGCGACTCGAAGTCGGTTCCGGCCTTCCAGTTCGTAGTGCCGCCTTCAGGCGGCGAGTCGCTCGCCGCCGGAAGGCGGCACTACGAACATCGGGCCGAGTGATACCTGGCACATGGTTCTAGCCGGGCACGACGGTGAGCGGTGTACGGGCGGTGGGTTCGGCCACGGCGGTTTCCGTTTCGACGGTGACCAGCACCGCCTTAAAGGCCGGCGTCTTCGACTGTGGGTCCGTGGCCGTGGGCACCAGCACGTTGGCTTCCGGGTAGTACATCAGGGCGTTGCCGGCGCGGATGTCGTACTCCCGGACCAGGATATTCGGCATGACGCCGACGCTGCTGCGCACCGCGACGCGCTGCTCGACCCGCAAGCCCAGTCGCTCGATGTCAGCGCGGTTCATCAAGATCACGTCGCGCCGGTCCTGGCCGCGATAGATGTCCTCTTCCTCGTAGACCACGGTGTTGAACTGCCCCTCGGAACGCACGGTCATCAGCCGGAGTTGCCGGGCGTCGCCGCGCGGCGTGGGCAGCGCTTGCGGGCGAAAGTGTGACTTGCCCGACGGCGTCGCGAAGCGCCGGCGGATGATCGTCCGGCTGGTGAGGTGAAACTCCTGCTGCGTCTGGTCGATGACGCCGATCTTGTCGTAGCCGGGAATGATGCGCGCGATCAGCTGCCGGACGTTGCAGTGCTGCTTGCAGTCCTGCCAGCGGACCGGGCTAGTATCGCCGAGCACGCGCCAGCCTAGTTCGGCGATCAGGT
>JAEUIF010001003.1 GCA_016795185.1 Planctomycetia bacterium
TTCCGCGCCATGGAACAGTTGTCGGTCATCAAAAAAGCGCCATTTCCCCCGTTCGTCGTGCTCGACAAGCAGGATTGCACGCCCGGCTTCCAAGATCGGCTGAACGGTCAGGACTATCGCATCGGGCGGATCGCTGAACGCCCAATCTATCTCAGTTGTCATGACGGTCCCCCCTCGATGCTCGTCGTCAACCCCTGGGCCAACTTGAACTATCCAGGCGCTCTGGTACGTCAGGGTTTCGATCAGACCGCCTGTTGATTCAAGGATACGGCAAGAATATCACCTGGTTTTCCCACTCGCTCGCTACACTGCATTCCAGAACTACGATAAGCGACTGCACCGCTTGCCCGACCGAAACCAGCTTGCTCAGCACAAATACGCCTGGCATCGGTAGGCCCGCCCGCACCCGGTCATAGGCGTAGCCGGTCATCGTATTGCGGTCATGCGTCAGGACGATTCGTCCATCTCCGGCCGCTCGTTCGAGCACCTCGGGATCGGAAATCCCCTGCCAGCCCAGTTTCTGTACCGTGACGAGATCGAGTTGCGGATCGTGCTGATACAGACCGCGCACGATGTCGTGGTTAAAGTTCTCATCCGCGAGGAGGCGAAACATGCCCTTGCTCCAACTCGGCTTGCCGCGCTAGCCACCGGGAGCGCAAATCGGGCAGGGGCGGCTGGCTGGCCTCGATCTTGCGTTGCAGTTCCGCGGCTTCGGCCTCGCGCTGTCGGAGAAAGTCGTCCACTTCGCCGCGGTGCCGCAAGTAGTAGCTGATTACGGCGTACACGTCCGCAAGATGGAGCGTCGGGTACTTGTGAACGATGGTCTCGGGCGCGTCGCCCGTTTGGTAGGCGTGAATCACCAAATCGAGGATGACGCGCGACGGTCCGACGCGGATGGCTCCGCCGTCGTCAACGCGCAAGGGCACCGGATCGGCATGAATCGTCATGGACATGGTCTGTCCTTTCACGGAGGAACGCCGGGACAATTCCTGCTAAACTGCCAGCGGGGTTAGCTCGGTCCCCCCTCGATGCTCGTCGTCAGCCCCTGGGCCATCTTGATCTCGGTCGCGTGGTTGACCGTCCAGGCGGTCTTGTGCGTCACGGTTTCGATCAGGCCGGCGGCGGATGGGTGGCCGTTGCCGCTCTTCTTCACGCCGCCGAACGGCAGGTGGACCTCCGCGCCGATGCACGGCAGGTTCACGTAGCCCATGCCGTACTCGCACTCGTCGCGGAACCAGCGCATCGCCCGGTAGTCCTCCGTGATGACTGCCAGCGACAGGCCGTATTCCACGTCGTTGTAAATGCGGACGGCGTCCTCGTTGTTCTTGAACGGGATCAGCGCCAGGTGCGGGCCAAAAACCTCCTCGCGCACCGTGCGGATGCCGGGCTTCGCTTCCTGGCGATAGACGAACGGCGACAGGAAGCAACCCTTGCCGTGCGTGCCGCCGTTCATCCGCCCGCCCGGCAGCAGGATGTCGGCTTTTTCCTGGCGCGCCAGTTCGTTGTACTGCTCGACTTTCTCGACCGCTCCCTGATGAATCACCGGGCCGGTGAAATGGCTGGCGTCGAGCGGGTCGCCGATCTTCAGTCGCTTCGCCGTGGCGACGAACTGCTCGGCATAGCGGTCGAAGAGTTTTTCGGCGACGAGGATTCGGCCCGCCGAGACGCAGCGCTGCCCGCTGGTCTTGAAGGCGCTGATGATGCCGGCGCTGACGGCCAGGTCGAGCCGCGCATCCTCGCAGACGATGACGGCACTCTTGCTGCCCATCTCGCAGGCGACGATGCGATCGTAGAAGTCGGCCGAGAGTTGCTGAATGCGGTGGCCCACGTCGTAGCTGCCCGTGAACAGGACGATGTTCACGTCCGGGTTCTTGACCAGCGCTTCGCCCGCGACGTGATCGCCGTGGACCAGGTTGACGACGCCGGGCGGGAAGCTCGCTTCCTCGAACAGCTCCACCATGCGCTGGGCGATGGCCGGCGTATCTTCCGAGGGCTTGAAGACGGCGGTGTTGCCTTCGAGCAAGCTGGGGCCGAGCATCCAGAGCGGCACCGCGAAGGGGAAGTTCCAGGGCGTGATCACCGCCGCCACGCCCCAGGGCTTGCGGCGCATGAAGGCGTCCTTCTCGGCGACTTCGGAGGCCAGCACGTCGCCCAGCGGCATGCGGCCGGTGCCGAAGACGTACTGGATCATGTGCAGCCCTTCGACGACTTCCGCCCGGCATTCGGTCACGACCTTGCCGCACTCGCGGGCCATCAGCTGTGCGAGCGAATCGGTGTCGCGCTTGACGAGCTGCGCCAGGTTGTCGAAGAGTTCGGCACGGCGAATGCGACTCACCCGCCGCCAGGCGGGATAGGCGGCCCGAGCAGCAGCGACGGCGGCATTCGCCTCCTCGACGGTGCCCAGCGGGAAGACGCCGATGATTTCCTCCCAGCGGGCCGGGTTATGGCTCTCGAACGACTGCGCGGCCGAATCGAGCCAACGGCCGGCGATGCGGTGCTTGCCTTGCAGGGTGCTGCTCATGACGACCTCCGTGGAGAGAAGGCGCGGCCGGTGGACAGCGCGGAAATGAAGCAGGGGACCATCGCGCCCGTATGGATTATAGACCACGATGCAGACCGGCTCAATGCGGGGAAGCGTAGTCTGCCGCGGAGCTGCAAACTACTTTGGGTTGTCAGCCGCCGCGTGCATCGCGAGAATGACGACACCCGAACCTCGAGGCAGGCATGCGCATCGGCATCGACTACGGCAGGGAGCGAACCGAACTCGACGTGCCCGACGGCGCGCTGGCCGTCGTCCAGCGCGCGCCCGAAGCCGCGCCGCTAACGGACCCCGTGACAGCGGTGCGCCAGGCGCTCGAAGCGCCCTTCCACTGGCCGGCGCTGCGGCAGGCGCTGACGCCCGACGACCATGTCGCCATCCTGCTCGACGAAGCGTTGCCCCACCTGGGCGCGCTGCTGACGCCGCTGCTCGAACACCTGGCCGGGGCGCGCGTCATGCCGGAGGCTGTCACGCTGCTCTGCCCGCCGCCCGCTTCCCGACAGGACTGGGTGCAGGATTTGCCCGAACTCTTCGAGGATGTGCGCATCGAGGTCCACGATCCCACGGAACGGCGCGGCCTCGCCTACCTGGCCACCACCAAGCAGGGGCGCAGGCTCTACTTGAACCGCACCGCCGTGGATGCCGACCAGCTCGTCATCTTCACGCGCCGCGGCTACGACCCGGCGCTCGGCTACTCTGGCGCGGAAACCGCGCTCTTCCCGGCACTGAGCGACCAGGCGACGCGCACCGAGTTCTTCGACCGCCCCTTGAAGCAGTCGGCGGCCGGGGAACGCACCGGCGCGCAGCACGAAGCCACGGAAGCCGCCTGGCTGCTGGGCGCGCCGTTTCTGTTGCAGGTCATCGAAGGCGCGGGCGACTCCTTCGCCCACGTGCTCGGCGGTTCGCTGGAAGCCAGCGCCGAAGGCTGCCGGCTGCTCGATGCCCGCTGGCGTCTGACCGTGGAACAGCCCGCCGACCTGGTGCTGGCCGCGCTCGGCGGCGATCCGGCACGACACGATTTCGCCACCCTGTCACGAGCCCTGGCCAACGCAGCGCGCGTGGTGCAACCGGGCGGCCGGATCGTCCTGCTCACCCAGGCGACGCCCGCACTTGGCGACGCCGGCCAACAAGTGTTCGAGGCCGTGGAACCGTCGGACATCGCCCGACAGTTGCAGTTGCAGCCCGATCCAAAACTATTCCCAGCGCTCGAATGGGCCAACGCCGTCGAGAAAGCGAAGGTCTACCTGCTCAGCGGGCTGTCCGAGGAAACCAGCGAGGAACTCTTCGTGACGCCCCTGGAAAAGGCCGAGCAAGCGCAGCGGTTGATCGGCCTGGCGCGCTCCTGCCTGGTGCTGCCCGACGCGCACAAGACGTTGCCGGGAATCGGCCGGAAATCGTAAATCGCCGCTCGCGGCTTAGAGCAGTTCGCGGATGGGTGCAGGCACCGGGCGCTACGGTCCGCACAGCGGACCCTACGGACTTTTCGTAGGGTCCGCTGTGCGGACCGCTACAGCCGGTCGCAAAATGCTCTAGCATAGAAAAAAGGATGCTCCCACCATGGCACAACGGAGCCCACTCCACGACATCACCTCCCAGGCCGGCGCGATCTTCGCCGAAGTTTGCGGCTGGGAGTTGCCGGCCCACTTCGGCGACGCCGGCGCGGAGTACACCGCCGCGCTGAGTCAGGCTGTCCTCTTCGACCGCTCACATCACGGCCTGGTCGAAGCCGCCGGCAAGGAAGCCCGCATCTTCCTGCACAACCTGTCCACGAATCACATCAAGGAACTGCCCGAGCACGGCAGCTGCGAGGCGTTCTTCGCCACCGTCAAGGCGAAGGCCATCGCTTACGTGCTGATTCATCACCTGAAGACCGAGGGCAAGCACGAACTCTTCTGGATCGACGCCGGCCCCGCGCAGGGCGAGAAGGTCTTCAAGCACCTGGACCGGCACCTGATCAGCGAACAAGTCGAACTGGCCGACCGCACCGCCGAGTGCGCCCAGCTGCACCTGGCCGGGCCCGGCGCGGCCTTGCTGCTGGCGAAGGTGCAGGGGGATGCCAGCTATCGCTACCTGCATTCGTTCCGCGTGCAGGATCCGCTTGGCGTGCCCGGCTTCGATCTCGTGGTGCCTGCGGCGCGCGGGGCCGAAATCTGGGAACGGCTGCTGGCCGAGGGGTCGCGGCCGGCCGGGACGCAGGTTTACGACTGGCTGCGCGTGGAAGCCGGCACGCCCATCTACGGCCGCGACATCGACGAGGAACGCTTCGTCGTCGAGGTCGGCCGGGGCGAACGAGCCATCAGCTATCACAAGGGGTGCTATCTCGGCCAGGAACCGATCGTCATGGCCCGGGACCGGGGACACGTCAATCGCAAGCTCATGGGCGTGACCAGCGCGACCGGGGTGCCGCTGGCGAAGGACACCAAGCTGCTGCGCGACGGCAACGAAGTGGGGCAGGTCATGTCGTCGGTGGTATCGCCACGGTTTGGCGCCATCGCCCTGGCGTACCTGCGCCGGGGCAGCGATGCGCCGGGGCTCGAACTGACGGCCGAGCAGGGACCAGTCACGGTGACCGCGCTGCCGTTCGGTGCCGCCGTCACGTCTTCAGCAGCACCATCGTGACGATGGCCACGCTATTGAAAACGGCATGCAGCACGATGGGCGCGACCAGGCTCTGCGTGCGCCAGGACAGGTAGCCTAACAGCAGGCCGAGGCAGAGCAGGGGGATCGGCGTCGGCCAGACGCCAGTATGCCAGACCGCGAAAAAGAGCGCTGAGTTCAAGATGGCGCAACTCGTCAAGCTCGGCCTGGACCGTAAGAACACCTGCGCCGGCAGCAGCAGTAAGACGAACATCGCGGGCTGCAATTCCAGGAAGAACTGCCAGGCGTCGCGTTCGACGACAGCTTCGGTCAGTCCCTTCTCGCGGAACAGCACCGCCAGCAACAGCGAGAGGATGAAGACGAGATCACAGCGGTAGACTCGGCGCATCAGCCAGGGTTGCAGCACACCGCGATACAGCAACTCCTCGCCCACCGGCGCGGCGATGGCGGCACTCAGCACGGTCAGCAGCCAGTCGGCGGGCGCACCGGCTTCGTGCAGCAATCTGGGGATGGGATGCTCGTCCGGCGGGGAATGCAGCACGGCGTCGTAAACGTGGGTGACGAACACGTGCAGCAGCAAGATGGCCGGCGTCAGCGCCAGCCAGTAGAGCAAGCCGAGCAGAATGTTGCCGGGTAAACGGTGGCCGGTCCAGCCGACCTGATACGGCCGGGTGTGGCTGATGGCCCGCAATTGCAGCAGGATGGCAGCGACCAGCAACGGCAGGGCCAGGGTGGCGGCCCACAGCCCGCAGCGCAGATCGTACAGCTTCTGGGGCGGCCGAGGGCCCGTGTACAGCAGGTCCAGCAGGGCGGTCCTTTGCAGCAAGACCAGGAAGGCCACCGGCACCAACTGAGCAATGAGGAACGCGCCGAGAACCTCCGCGCCGGTCCAGGGCGTCGCCCGCTGCCGTCGCGGCGGAAAGAGTGCCGCGTTCTCGTGCCGTTGCCACCAACCCAGCACCAGCAGGACCGGCAGCACCGCCGCCGCGACGGTTAAGTACGGCAGTAGCGGCTCGAAATTGTTCCAGGGTTGCGGCACGTTGTCTCCACTGACGTAGGTCAGGCTTTCCAGCCTGACACGCAGCACTGACGTAGGTCAGGCTTTCCAGCCTGACACGCAGCACTCCCGTAGGTCAGGCTTTCCAGCCTGACACGCAGCGCCCGCGATGAGCCGCCTGTTCCCGGCGCTGCGAGTCAGGCTGGAAAGCCTGACCTACGGGGCCGTTGCAATCCGGTCAGCAGCGCGGCAGGGGTTTCGTCCATATTATAGATAGCCATGAGCACCATTCTGGATCGCATCGTCGTCGATAAACAGCGCGAAATCGCCGAACGCCGCGCCGCGCTGGCCGATAGCGCCCTCGAAGCCCGGCTAGCCGACGCGCCGCCGGTGCGCGATTTCTTCGCCGCCCTGAATCGCGCCGAAAGCGTGCAGATCATTGCCGAGGTGAAGAAGGCATCACCGTCAGTCGGGCTAATCCGCGCCGACTTCGACCCGGTCGCCATCGCGGAAACCTACTGCCGGCACGGGGCGGCCGGCATCAGCGTGCTGACCGATGCCCCCTACTTCCAGGGCGAGCTGAGCTACCTGACACGGATTCGCGCCTGCATCGAAACTCCGCTGCTGCGCAAGGACTTTATTCTCGATCGCTATCAACTGCTCGAAGCCCGCGTCGCCGGCGCGGATGCGGTGCTGCTCATCGCCGAAATCCTCGACGACCGCGCACTGAACACCTTGCTGCGGGAAACGCACGCCCTCGGCATGCATGCCCTGGTCGAGCTATACGACGCCGAGAACCTGCCGCGCGTCGTGGACAGCGGGGCCAAGCTGATCGGCGTCAACAACCGCAACCTGCGCACCTTCGTCACGCAACTGGAACACACGCTGGAGCTGGCCGCGCGGGTGCCGCCCGACCGCCTGCTGGTCAGCGAAAGCGGCATCCGCAGCCGGGCCGACATTCAACGCCTGCGGCAAGCGGGCGTCCGCGCCGTGCTGATCGGCGAAACCCTGATGGCCTCGCCCAACATCGGCAAGAAGCTCGACGAGCTGCGCGGCGTGACGGACCACCGGACGCCCTGACAGCTCGTAGGGTCCGCTGTGCGGACCGTTGTGCCTTGGCCACCGTTTACAGCCGTCGTGCTAACCGGAAGTGACAGCTTGTAGGGTCCGCGGTGCGGACCGTTGGGTATCCTGGATTGAACCGGGGGCCTGGTCCGCACCGCGGACCCTACGAAAAGAGCGGCACGCCCGGCCGGCACACCGTATAACAACTTCATGCCAGAGCATCCCGACGTCCTTATCATCGGCGGCGGCGTCATCGGCCTGACGACTGCCTATTTCCTCGCGCGCGACGGTGTGCGCGTGCGTATCGTCGAACGGGGCGACTTCGGCCGGGAAGCTTCGTGGGCCGGCGCGGGCATCCTGCCGCCGGGCCAGCCCGTCCCCGACCTGCACCCCTACGACCTGCTCCGCGCCCACAGTGCTGCCCTGTTTCCCATCTTGACCGCGGAGCTGCGCGAGCGCACCGGCATCGATAACGGCTACCTGCGCTGCGGCGGCCTGGAACTGGGTGCGCCCGATCCGAGCCTCGAAGCTCCCTGGCGGCGCGAGGGCATCGCGTTCGAGGCCGTCGCCGATGCTGCCTTGCAGCGCCTGGAACCGGCACTGGCGGAATCGCTGTGGCAAGCGTACTATTTGCCCGGCATGGCCCAGGTGCGCAATCCCCGGCATCTCAAAGCGCTGCAAGCCGGCTGCGCACGGCTCGGCGTGGCCTTGCAGCCGGGTTGCGGCGTGCAGGGCTTCGAGCGTCAGGGCTCGCGCGTGGTCGCCGTGCGGACGGATCGCGGCTCGCTCAGCGCCGGTCGCTACCTGCTGGCCGCCGGGGCCTGGAGCGAAGGGCTGCTGCAAGCGCTGGGCTGGCAGCCGGGCATCCGTCCCGTGCGCGGGCAGATCGCCTTGCTGAACACCGGCGCGCCGCTGCTGCGCCGGATCGTCATGGAAGGGAAGTGCTATCTGGTGCCCCGCCCGGACGGCCGGATTCTCGTCGGCGCGACCGAGGAGGATGCCGGCTTCGACAAGCGCACCACCGTGGCGGGCATCGAAGGTTTGCTCGCCCTGGCGCGACGGCTGGTGCCGGCCCTGGCCGACGCCCAGCTGGAGCGCTGCTGGGCGGGTTTCCGGCCCGGCAGCCCGGATTGCATGCCGTTTCTGGGATCAGTACCCGGCACGGACAACCTGTACGTCGCCGCCGGGCATTTCCGGGCGGGCTTGCAGCTGTCGCCAGCCACGGGTTTGCTGCTCAAGGAACTGCTGCTCGGCCAGACGCTGACGATGCCGTTGGAGGCGTTCCGGCTGGATCGAGGTCCGACCGCGCCGCCGGGTCTGGCGTTTCGGTCGTGACGGAAGGTCAGTACAATAGAGGAAATCCGCTCGCGCCCTTTTCGCACCGCTTGCGGTTTAGCACGGGTCCACCACATGAACGAAACGACCAGCCGTGCCCTTGTCGGGCAGCTTTCCGAAGACATTAGCTGGCTGGAACAGCATTGCCGACAGCAGAAGGAAACCGCGCTGCAAGCGGGGCAACTCCGGCTGGCCGCCGCCCTGGTGCGCAACGCCATCGGGCCGTACCTCGACGGTCAGGCCCCCATCCCGCTCCATGTGACCGTGGTCGGCGGCGCTTCGTCGGGCAAGAGCACGGTGGTCAACCTGCTCGCGGGCGCCGTCGCGGCCGAGGCCAACGCCCAGGCCGGCTTCACCCGCCACCCGGTCTGCTACACCAACGCCAACGGCGCAATCTCCTGGCCCGCGCACCTCGGCTTCCTCGGCCCGCTGATCCGGTTGAACGAACCCGCGCCGTCGAGCCTCGATCAGGACGTCTACCAGGTGCGGCGCGTCACGTCCGATACCGCCAGCGCTAGCTTGTTGGAAAACTTCGTCATCTGGGACTGCCCGGACATGACCACGTGGGCGGCGGCCGGCTACATCCCGCGCCTCCTGGAAATCTGCGGCCTGACCGACGTGCTGGTCTACGTCGCCTCCGACGAGCGCTACAACGACGCCATTCCCACGCAGTTCCTGCAAATGCTGCTCGAAGCCGGCAAGCCGGTCATCTGCACGCTGACCAAGATGCGCGCCGCCGATGCCGAGGCGTTCCTCGAACATTTCCGGGCGGAAGTGCTGTCGAAGATGCCCGGCAGCGCGCTCAACTGCATGGCCATCCCGTTCTTCACGGCGCAGGAGCTGGCCAATCCGACCACGGGCCGCGTCGCCGAGTTCCGCATCAAGCTGCTGAACCAAGTTTCGGTGCTGGGCTACCCGCCGCCGGTGGCTCGCGCTCGCACCGTGCGGCTGGCGGCCAACTACCTGGTGCTGCACTCGGAGCAGTTGCTGTCCGTGGCCCGCGACGACCTCAACGCCCTCGAATCCTGGAACGCCGCCGTCGAGGCGGGCCGCAGCGAGTTCGAGGCCCGCTACCGGCAGGAATACCTGGCCACCGAGAAATTCCGCCGCTTCGATGAAGCCCTGATTCGCTTGATCGAGTTGCTGGAACTGCCCGGCGTCGGCAAGGTGGTCAGCAATACCCTCTGGGTGGTGCGCACCCCGTTCCGCCTGGTCAAGGGTTGGGTGCAGCAGAACTTGCAGCGCCAGGAATCCGTGAATCAGCCCGAGTTGCCGGTGCTGGAAACCGGCCTCAAGGGCTGGCTCGACTTTCTCCGCAAGGAGGCCCTCCAGCGCTCGGACAGCCATGCCGTCTGGGCGCACATCGAGAAGGGCTTCGACAACAACCAACTGCCCAATCAGGCCAAGGAAAAGTTCCAGCTGGGCTACCGGGCCTTCCAGCTGGGCCTGGCCAATGAAGTCGAGCGCACCGCGCGCAGCATCTACGAGGAGCTGGAAAAGAACCCAGTGCTGCTCAACACGCTGCGCGGCAGCAAGCTGGCGCTGGACGCTGCCTCCATCGGCGGCGTGGTGCTGGCCGGCGGCCTGAACATCTGGGACGTGGTGCTGATCCCGCTGGCGGCATCCGTCTCGCAGTATCTGGTCGAGTACTTGGGCGCGCAGTACGTCGAGCAGCAGCGCGAGGAGACCCGCAACCGTCAAGAAGCCTTGATGAAGGAGCACCTCGCGCAGCCCCTGGGCGAATGGCTGACCAGCTGGCCTTCGACCGGCGGTTCGACCTACGAACGGTTGCACCAGGCGCTGAAGCGGATTCCCGGCAACCTGCAAGAACTGAACGAAATGGTGACGGGCGCCCTGGCCCGCTCCGGAGTCGCCAACTAACGTTTAGCCGCGAGCCAAAGGCGAGCGCAGCACCGCCGTTTAGCCGCGAGCCCCAGGCGAGCGCTGGATATACCCATGAGCACCGAAACGATGACTTCGCATGCCGAACCCGTGCTCCGCACCCTGGCCCCGCTGCTGACGCGGCTGGAACGCAGCGTGCGCCACTGGCTCGACGCGAAGCACCTCTACCCGCGCAAGATCGTCACGCTGGCTACCCTCGAAGGGCTGGCGGATGATTTGAAGCGTCAGGCCGAGCAACTCAAGGCCGAGCAGCCCCTGCTGTGCATCATGCTCATGGGCGGCACCGGCGTCGGCAAATCGTCGCTGCTCAACGCCCTGGCCGGCGGGGCCATCGCCAAGGCGTCGTTCGCCCGGCCGACGACCATGGACCCCGTGGTCTACTATCACGAATCGGTGAAGCCGGAAAAGTTCGACCCGGTGCTGCGGACCTGCCATCTCGCCTCGCACGACCGCATGCCCTTGCAGCACAAGATCATCGTCGATACGCCTGACGTGGACAGCACCCACCTCAAGAACCGCGACAAGCTCCTGCAACTGCTGCCCGTGGCCGACGTGGTCATCTACGTCGGTTCCTCGGAGAAATACCACGACTCCATCGGTCATGAGATTTTCAAGCAGCAGCGCAAGCGCCGGGCCTTCGGCTTCGTGCTGAACAAGTGGGACCGCTGCCTGCACAACAACACCCAGGGCCTGCGCCCTGATGAGGACTGGCTCAACGACCTGAAGAACGAAGGCTTCACGCAGCCACGCTTCTTTCGCACCGTCGCCCAGCACTGGGTGGACAAAGCCAACGGCGTCAGCGAGAACGGCGAGCTGCCGCCGGGCGAGCAGTTTCTCGAACTGACCGAATGGCTGGAGCAGGGCCTGAACCGCCTGGAGATCGACGCCATCAAGGTGCGGGGCATCAACCTGACGTTCGAGCAACTCGAACGCGCCTTGCACGAAACCGCGCCGCCCGACCTGACCGACATCTCGGCGCGCACGCGCACCAGCTGGGAAAAACTGCTCGACGACGAGGCCCACGCCTCCGCCGACGTGCTGCTCAACACGCTGGAACCCTACCAGCGCGAGATCGAGCATCATTTCACCGTGGAATGCTACCGCCGCTTCCGGGGCCTGATGTCGGGCTACCTGACGCTCATCACCAAGATCAAGTACGCCGGCACCTCGCTGCGCGACCACCTGCCGTTCCTGCCCCGGCCCTCGGCCGCCGTGGAAACCAAGTCGACCTGGGACGTGAACCAGTTCACCCGTGCCTGCACCTCGGTAGCAGGCGAACGCCAGCTCGACGCGCGCACCCGCGCCTTGTCGCACCGGCTGCTGGTCGAGGCCGACAAAAACGGATTTCCGCTCGAGCTACTCAACGAGCCGACCGAAAACGCTTCCAAGATCGACTGGCGGCAGCGCTACGCCGACGCCCTGATGGAAGTGTTGCAGCACGTCGAGCAGCAGTGGTCGAAGCCCACCGGCCCGCGCCGCTGGATCAACGGCGTCATCACCATCATGGCCAACGTCATGCCGCCGCTGGTGCTGTTCGCCTCCTACGGCCTGGTGCTCTGGAACGTCTTCCAGCTGCCGGGTTCCGGCAACATGGAGCTGAGCCTGCAAACCGTGCTGCTGGTGCCGCTGGCCATCACGCTGATTTTTCTCGTGATGCTGCACCTGCTGATCGCCGTGGTGCTGCCACTACGCTGGAACCGCATCCGCGGCGAATTTCATCGGGAACTCGAAGAGCGCTTAAACAACGCCCTGAGCACGACCTTCGCCAGCATCCCGAAGGACCGCGCCGACGCCTTGCTGGAAGAGCGCCGCGACGTGGAAAAGCTCGTCGCCGAGGTCCGCGAAGTCGCCGCCTGGCTCGAACAGCGCCAGCAAGCCGCCAACATCGGCGTGCTCTACGGCAACTAGCGTGTTGCACCGGGCGCTATGGTCCGCACAGCGGACCCTACAAACTGCCGTAGGGTCCGCTGTGCGGACCACTCCAGCCGGTCGCAAACTGCTCCGGCCGCGAGCCCAGGGCCGAGCGTTCCCTACGCCGCTCGCGGCTACGCACTTCATCAAAGAGGATCGCTCATGAGAGCTGAAGACCTGCTGGTCTATCTTCGCAAACAACCGTTTGAACCGTTTCGCATCGTCCTGAGCGATGGGACGACCTACGAGATTCGCCATCCCGAAATGGTCTTGCCGAGCCGGCGGACGATCGTCATCGGCATCCCGTCTAAAGGCGGTCCGCTGATCGCCGAACAGATCGTCACGGCGGCCCTGGTTCACATCGTTCGGCTGGAGCAACTGGATACGGCAGCGGCCGGTTGATCCGACATCCCCACCGCTGGCGGTTTAGCACGCCGTGCGTGTGTGCAAACCGCGAAGCCCCGATGATGAAATAATGATGAAGTCGCCCGCCGCGCGATCCGTCGCCACTTAATTCGGCTAAACTAAACCCCTGTGGCGACATCACGAATTGGGGCGCGCATCCGGCCTTCGACATATGGAATTCGAGTCATGGCTGACGGCAAATGGATTACCGAACTGACCGCGGACACGCCGCTCGCGGATGCTGCGCGCCGCGTGCTGTCGGTGCGACTGGCCGTGGTGCATCACTACTTGCCGCTGGCCATGCGCCAGGCGGATGAGGATATCGAGTACGTCCATCAACTGCGCGTCGCCACCCGCCGCGCCGGCGCGGCACTGGAGATCTTTTCCGTTTGCCTGCCGGAGAAAGAGCTGCGTAAGGCCAAGAAGGCACTGCGCGGCGTCCGCCGCGCGGCCGGCGAGGCCCGCGACTGGGACGTGTTTCTCGACGGCCTGCCTGGCGGCAAATGGCATTCGCATCGCCTGCTGCCGGTGCGTGACTTGCTGCTTGGCTACGCCCTGGCGCGGCGCGTCGCCGCCCAGGACGTGCTCGCCAACGCCAGCCCGAACTATCCCTTCGCCTTCGAGCGCTTCCAGGCCGAGACGGTGGCCGCCGTCCACAAGCCGAAGACCGAGCCGGAAATGCGGACCCTCGCGGAGCTGGCGCAGCCGATGATTTCCCGGCTGCTCCAGGAACTGCACGAGGCCGCGTGCGGCGACCTCGACGATTACGACCATCTGCACCAGGTACGCATCATCGGCAAACGGCTGCGCTACGCGATGGAGGTCTTCGTCGATTGCTTCGCCCCGTCCTTCAAGGACGAACTGTATCCCACCGTGGAGCACATGCAGGAACTGCTCGGCGACGCCAACGACAGCCATGTCGCCCATCAGCGGCTGACCCTGGTGCGCGGCCGGCTGGAAGCCCTGCGCCCGCACGACTGGCGGCGCTACCGCCAGGGGCTGGAGAGCCTCTGCCGCTATCACGAGGACCGACTGGTCGAGAAGCGGAAGGAGTTCATCGGCTGGTGGCAGCGCTGGCAGGAAACCGGCGGCGAGGAGAATTTCCGCGCCCTGCTCAAGCCCATCGTGCTCGAACACAACGGCGCCAGCGACGCAACCCCGCACGCCACGCACGAAGCCTTCGAGCCGAACGTTTGATTTGTTCGTAGTTCCGCCTTCAGGCGGCGAGTCGCTCGCCGCCTGAAGGCGGAACTACGAACTATCAGCCCTTTCACTTTTCCCTGCCGCGCTCTCTCCTCCCCGCGTATCATGACGCGGGTACCCTTCCAGTCCATCGCTCGCCTTTCGTCGAGGAGACAGCCTTGCCCTGGCTCTTTGCGTTCACGCTCCTGGTCAGCGCCACGCTGCTGTTCCTCTTGCAACCGATGATCGGCAAGATGATGCTGCCCAAGCTGGGCGGCACGCCCGCCGTCTGGGCCACCTGCATGGTCTTCTTCCAGGCGGCGCTGCTCGCCGGCTATGCCTACTGTCATTTCGCGCCGCAACGCCTGGGCGCCGAACGCCACAAGCGCTTTCACGTCGCGCTGCTGCTGTCGCCGTTCGTGCTGTTGCCGCTCGGCTGGCTGGCGTGGTCGTTCGCTCGCGTGCCGCTCGGCGTGGCGCAGGACTGGGCGCCGCCGGGCGACCTGTACCCGCTCTTCCCGGCGCTGCACATCCTGGCGCTGACGGTGGGCCTGCCGTTCTTCATCGTCGCCACGGCAGCGCCGCTCTTACAGCGCTGGTACGCCAGTCTGAACCGGCCCTCGGCGCGCGATCCGTACTTCCTCTATTCCGCGAGCAACCTGGGCAGCATGGCCGCGCTGCTCGGCTATCCCTTCCTGGTCGAACCCTGGATCGGCCTGACCGCGCAGGGCTGGCTCTGGCTGGCCGGCTACGGCTTGTTTGTCGGCATGACGTTGACCTGCCTGTTCCTGGTGCAGCGCTCCCTGGCGGCCAGTCCCGAGCCGCTGCCAGCCGATGGGCCGCGACTCGCGACAGACACGGCGATTCAGACAGAAGCGAACCTGCCCGAGACCAAGGCAATCACGGCCCAGCAGCCCGCGCCGCCGGTCTGGGACGCCGAGTTGGCCAGCGAGCCCGTCAGCCGGGAACCGACGACCTGGGACCGCAGCCTGTGGGTGGCGCGGGCCTTCGTGCCGTCGAGCCTGATGCTGGCGGTCACCACCTACATCACCACCGACCTGGCACCGATTCCGCTGCTCTGGATCGTGCCGCTGACGCTCTACCTGCTCACCTTCATCATCGCCTTCGCCCGGCTGCCGGCGATCATTCACACGCTGTTCGTGGTGCTGACACCGTTCCTGGTGCTGCTCTCGGTGTTCCTGCTGAACGCGGATTTGCCGATGTCGCACAACATGAAGGGCGTGCTGCACCTGTTCAGCCTGTTCATCGTCGCCCAGGCCTGTCACGGCCAGCTGGCCCAGGACCGGCCCGCCGCGCGCCATCTGACCGAGTTCTACCTCTGGATCGCGCTCGGCGGCGTGCTCGGCGGGCTGTTCAACGCCCTGGTCGCGCCGTTGCTCTTCACCCGGCTGGCGGAATACCCGCTGGCACTGGTGCTGGCCTATCTGTTGCTGCCGCCCGTCGAACCCCGCACGCCCACCCGCTGGCTCGCCCTGGCCGACGCGGTCTGGCTGCTCGTGCTCGTGCTGACCGGCGCGGTGGCGCTGCTCGACCTGGCTGGCGATACCGCGCCCGGCACGGCCTGGTTCCGTCGACTGCCGCGCGAAGACCGCCTCTGGATCGGTCCGCTGGTCCTGGCATGCCTGACCGGCGCGATCCTGGCCGGCGCGCGCGGCGGGGCGGATCGATTCAACCGAGCGCTCGATTTTCTGGCACCACCGCTGGTCGGCGGCTTCGTCGTGATCTTTTTGACGCTGCCGGGCAGCCACGCGAACACCTTCCTGGTAGCCCTGGTCGTCGTGATCGCGGCCGTGCTGATGTTGCTGGCCGTGGGTAGCCTGCACCTGCTGCACGGGCAG
>JAEUIF010001018.1 GCA_016795185.1 Planctomycetia bacterium
GTTGCCCGAAGGAATGCTGGGTGGCACGTCCCTCGGTACTCCGAGGGCGTGCGAGTCGCTCCCCACGCCCTCGGAGTACCGAGGGACGTGCCACCCAAGTAAAGCCTCGCGCAACAGGTCGCTTGTTTTTGCACTAGAACCGCCGCCGGCGCTCGACGAACCGTTCCACCCCTCACTTCAACCCCGCTCTCGCCAGAAGCGCGGGGAGTACTGGATGGGGCAGACCCTGGGCGCGGCGGCTCCAGAGTGCCAGGGGCGCGGAGTCACTGGTAATTACCCAGAGCTTCCAGGCTCGCCGAACGGGAGCCCCGGTCACAGGTTGTCGTTCCGGCACGGTAGCCGTCTCGCTGGAGTCTGCCAAATCCAGGTACGATGGATCAAGGGCAGTCGAGGGAAAAGTGCATATTGGCGCGCAGTGGCAAAACATTGGGGTTTTTGCGTCTCCGTTTTCAGCGGATTTTTCTTGGCTCAGAGGGTCGCCCCCACCGCGTGCCGAGATTGGTGCGACCGCACCGCTGGAACGGAAGGCGACGAGGAACCATGGAGCAGTCGGGTCGAGGAGTCGCGGCAAACCCATACAGCGCCGTGAGATCAGGAACTCGATTGGCGCATGGCCTGGGATGCGGGCCACGCGCCGGGTTGACCGCCGCGCGAAACGTTGCAGCCGCCCTATCCGCCACCTCGCTTCAAACCGCTAAAGTCGGCAGAACCGGCATCCGATACTTCCCAAGGATTGGCAATCGGTCCAGGCACTTCGGACGGCGGTTCGCACGCCGCCGGCATCCAGGGAAGGGGAGTGGCTGATGGGGAACTGGCGAAACTGGCTGTTGCTTGCCGTGGCGCTGCTGGCGCCGCTGACCGGCAGCGGTTGCTTCATCAACCATACCTTCGTGCCGTTCTCGATGGGCTTCGCCACGCCGATTCCGGTGCCGCCGTGGGTCACGGAGCGCATGGAAGAGAAGTACTGCTACGACCGCGACCACCTGACCACCATCCTGCCGCCGATTCGCGACGGTTACCCGCCGCCGATCTGCATGGACCCGCCGGACATGGCGATGGTCATCCGGCAGATGCCCAAGGTGCGGCGCGGCACGGCGTTCATCATCGAGGAGTTCCGCGACGACATCGAGGTCGTCACCGAACTGCTGGTGGACCGGCTCGACCCGGCCCGCTTCTTCCCGCTGATCGGCCCGGCCCAGCTGCATCACTGCCACTGGAAATGCACCATCTACTACACGGAGACGATCGAGTCGGGCTATCCGTTCCCGTTCCGCTGCCAGAAGCGGCGCGTGGAAGTGATCTACATCGACAAGGACCACCTGCACCTGTGCCCGGGCCCGAACCAGCTGGGCATCGACTCGATGACCCGCGACACCAGCGGGCCGAACTGAGCCTGGCTACTTCGCAAGACTTCCCGGTTCGCGACGTTTCGGAGCAGTGAGCTAACGCTGCTCCGAAGCGTCGCGAAGCGGCGACCAGCCACGAACCACCGTACCACCGTACCACCGTACCACCACCAACCACCCCGCCTTCCGCAGCCTCCACGGCTGCTCGATCCTTACAGGGAGTGAAATCATGCGACTGGCCTTTGGACGCGCCGCCTGGGCGCTGACGGCGGCAGGCAGCCTCGGTCTGACGTGTTCCGCACTGGCGCAGCAGGCTCCGCAAAAACTGCCGCTGGAAGTCGCCAAGACGACCGCCGCCCGCGAGGAAGCCAAGCCCGCGCCGCTGAGCGCGGCCCGTCTGGCGGAAATCAACGTCGAGTTGGCCTGGCTGGCCGACGTGCATACCTTCCGCTGCCAGCTGGCGGCGCGTAAAGTCGGCGACAAGCTGGAAGTCGGCGGCTTCGTGCCGAACGCCGAACTCAAGGCGCGGGCGCTAGAATTGGCCGGACGGCACAGCACTTTGCCGGTGGCCGACAAGCTGGTCGTGCTGGCGAACTCCGAACTGAAGATCGAGCCCAGCAGCCAGGACAAGTTGTGCGAAGGGGCTGCCTCGCTGCTCGGCAAGATCATGAGCAAGTTCGGCGCGGAGTTCGATTTTGGCACCGACGAACACGGCCAGATCACCATCAACGGCAGCGTGCCCAGCCTGGAAGACAAGCTGACCGTCAGCCGCCGGCTGAGCCAGCTGTCGGGCTGCACCGCCGTCCTGAATCAATTGAACGTCGTACCCGACATGCCGGTTCGCATGGCGACGCCGCCGACGCCTGTCGTCCAGGCGGATGGCTCGGTGATCGTCGAGCAGCACGTGTCGCCGCCCGTCGTCACCAGCATCAACGGCAAAGCCCTGCCGGATGTGAAGCTGCCCGGCGCGACCGCGGAAACCACGGCGAAGAGCGCACCGAAGAGCACCGTTGGCGGGCTGGCGGGCCGGTTCTTCAACCGCCGCAACAGCGACACCGGTAATCAAGCCCCCACCACGGTCATCGCCCAGCACGCCGTGACGCCCGCGCCGACCGCGACCATCGTCAACCAGACGGTGGTGGCCAGTTCGGCGATGTCGCCGCAATCGGCGGCGGCCGTGCAGCAGGTGGCCTACCAGGCGCCGGCCAAGCAGCCGACCAACCTCGTGCAGTCCGCCGCTTACCAGGCGCCGGCCAAGCAACCGACCAACGTCGTGCAGCCGGCCGCGTACCATGCTCCGGTGCAGACTGCCAACGCTGTCAAGCCGGCGGCCTACCAGGCTCCGGTGCAGCAGACCGCCAACGCCGTCAAGCCGGTTTCGTATCAAGTTCCGGCGCAGCAACCTGCCGCGCGGCCGGTCGCCAAGCCGGTCAGCCCCTACGGCGGCGGGGCGCGGGCGAACAGCCCGTATCAGGTGCAACCGTCGAGCGCCTACCGCCAGGTCAGCCACGTGCAGCCCGCGCCGGCCGCGCCCACCCTGGCCCCCGGCACCATGAGCGCCACGGAGCAGGTGGACGTCATCAAGAAGATCTCCTCGATGTGCGGCAGCGCCGCCAGCGACGTGCAGGTGAAATGCCTGGGCAACGGCGAGTGCATCATCATGCTGTGCGTCGTCAGCAAGGAGAAGGGCCAGGAACTCGGCCCGAAGATCCTGAACATGCCCGAGCTGAACGCCTACAAGGTCAAGCTGCAAATGCAGGTGCTCGGCAAGTAACGGCCGCCGCCGGCCAACGACTACGCTCCCCCAGGCCCTCGGTGATTCTTCACCGGGGGCCATTGTCGTTGGTGGATTGCACAATAACCGCATGGATGCTGGATTGTATCAATCGAGCGGGCTAATCCAGGAGCAGCTTGCCAAACGGGCCGGCGTCCCGCTGGCCAGTCCGCGAGGGCACGAACAGGGACAGCGAATCCCCAATTGGGTGGCAGTCGTCAGGCTTGCCCGTGCGCTGGGCGTATCCACGGATGTCTTCGCCGAGTGCGACGAGGTTCGGTCGGAGCCAACCGATGAAGAAACGCGTCGCCGAAGGAGCGACGGAAGGAAAGTCATTAGATGAACAGCCCGGCAGAAGCCGGGCTTGGATTGCGGTTGCGTGGTTGGTCTAGGCCGCGAACTTCAGGTCGCCCTCGACGATCGTTTCGCCAGCGACTTCCATCAGTTTTTGGTAGGTGATGGTCTTTAACGAAGCCGCGTCCTGCGGTACGGACCAGAATCGCGCCTGGAAAAGATGCACCAGTCGCACCGGGCCGTCCTCGATGACGATCCTGAAGCCTGGGTTCTTTTTCGAGAACTCGCGGCAGAAACGCGACACACCCTTGATGAGCGAACCGATGACCTCCTTGGTCTCCTGGCTGTAGTAGACCGTCACGATGTCATCAACGCGCTCGGCGTAGAACGTGTCCGGCTTTGCCAGGAACTCAATGCAATCACCGTCAGGGTCGTACAGCGCGGTCGGCTTGAACTGATCGTCCGGCCGGACATACAACATCATCAGTTTGGTCAGTTCCTCTTGCGAGGTTGCTTCTATTGCAGCCATTCGAGGCGTCTCCGAAATCGTATGGCGTGGTTTTCTGGCAAAGCGATGTTGTCCTCCGCCGACCGCTCCCATCGCCAGTTGTAGGCTACGTTATCATGATTGACAAAAACGGTGTAGACCTGGTTCGGGTAGGGGCGATGCTGAGATCCGTCTTGCCTGAAACTGTGCAGCGGGATTCCACAATAACACCGCCAGCCTGGAGGGCTTCCAGGGTCGCGATCTTCGTCTTCATCTCGCAACAACCCTTCAAACACCGCAGATGGAGCTCTGAGGATGCCGGGAACAATGCGACAAACCTCCAAGGCGTGGGCCATGCCACGTCCGCCAACGTTCTGCAACCTGCGGTGCGAAAGAAACACGTGACAAACGCCGCCGGTCACTGGGTCCAGGGCTTCAATGGCAACGCGGCGACCGGAATGTCCGTTGGGCATGGTGTCATGAATACAGGAGCTTTTTAGGCAAATCAAGCGCCAGTGCGCGAATTTGCTCAACTGTTCTCGACATAAAATTCCACCTTAAACGTTCACTTACCGTCGATATCAGCTTGCAGGACTGACACCCCCGTTGCAAGGCCGGCCCGGCCCGATTGCGCCACTGAAGAATCGCAAAGACGTGGCAAATTAGTGATAGCTGTCAGCTACTGGTTTCAATGATGGAAATGCGCTGCATGCGTCCGGCGCTCCGCGCCTCGCCGATGCGCGAAGTCGTAGTGCGGCGTCACGGCTGCAAGCCGGCCAGGGAGCCAGGGGTGCTCGGGTCCGGCGCTCCGCGCGTGGGCAGGCGCGCATGCAGCCAGCGGGCCAGCTGTTGCAGCCGGTAACCGAGCCAGACGCCGGGCAGCAGCAATAGCAGCCAGGCCCAGCCGCCGCCGAAGAGGACGAGGCCGATCGCGCCGAGCAAGCCGACCTGCTCCGGCCAGGCGGCCGACTTGAACGAACGGCCCAACACCCACGCCGCAAACAGCAGGACGATCAGCAGCACTGACAGGGATACCGCCTGACGATTTCGGGTAGCGGAGTCCGGCAGCAGGCGGAACAGCGGTACGGCGTCGCCGGCTGCCTGCCAGCAGAGCGGCCGGCCTTGCTCCAGCGGCGACGCTTGCCAGGGAATGCCGCTCGGCGGCGCGCCGGGTGCAGCCGGGAGGCGCGGTTCGGCGCGCAGCGCCTGGTAAGTCTGCGACTTGGTCAACTCGGCGTCTTGCTCGCGCAGTTCTTGCAGCCAGGAAATGAGCGACTGCCCGCGCGGTCCTGCATCGGCCGCGGCGACGGGTGCTTGCACCTGGTAATCGGCGCGCCGGCAGAAGCGCTCGAAGCGGTCCTGCGCGGCCAGCGCTTGCCCCGCCGTCGAGAAGTCGCCCGTATCGCGCGCCTGATCGGCCAACCAGCGGAGCATCCGCAACTGCGCATCGGCGCGCGCCAGTTCCAGGCCAGCGCTGCTGGCGACGCGCACCGACTCGGCCGGCGCACGTCCGCCGGACCAGCGCCGGCCGCTCTGGAAACCGACCGGCAGCGCCACCGTCCAGATGGTCGGACCAACCCCCACGCTTTCCAGCTTCGGCCCCGCCAGGTTGGGTTGTTCCAGGTCTTCTTGCCCCGGCGGATAGTTCCAGGTCAGCAGCACTTTGCGAATGCCCGCGCCGCCCGGCAACGGCAGCCAGAGCCGGTCGGTGCTGGGTTGCAGGGGCGGCACGCCGACGCCGTCAATCGCTACGCCCAGCAGCGCCGCGCCCGCCGGCAAGCTCAGGTTCAGGTCGGAGCCGGCTTCGTGCCACAGCCAGTAGACCGCCTGGTGCTGCCAGCGCTGGCCGTCCGCCACGACTGCGGCGCGCTCGGTCAAGAAGACCTTCACGGTGCCCGTGCGCGGCGGCGCCGACCGCAGGCGCAGGCGCAAGCGCCAGTCGTTGCCGAGCACGCGCCAGGCCTGCCCCCCCGCCTTGCGCAGCCGTTCCGCCTCGCCGGGCCAGCTCGGTTGCAGCAGCGCCGCCGGATCGGCCGCCGGCGCTAGTTCGCTGGCGTCCTCGGCGGCCAGTTCCGACCCGGCCACCGCCAGCCAGCGCTGCAAGCGAATCGGGCCGGTGCCGGAGGTTTCCACGCGGACATCGGGCAGGAAGACTGCCGGCGCAGCGCCCAACGGCAGCTTGCCGGTGACCGTCAGCTGATAGCGACGATTGACGCCCGGCTTCAGGTCCAGCACCCACGAGCGGCCCAGCGGCCCCTGCCGTTGTTCCAGGCGGCGCGCCACATCCGGAGAATTCAAGTACAGTTCGCCGCCGTCCCAGTTACGCACGGCCACGGTCAGATTGCGCAACTCACCGCTTTTCACGCTGCAATCCAGCGTGGCGATGAAACGCAGCTCGCGGTCCTGGACTTCGGCGAAGGTCAGCAGGCGGAAGTCCGCCGTGGCGGTCGCGGAAGCCGTCGCAAACGCACCGCCGTAGTTGTCCTGCTCGGCGAGATAGGTCCAGTCGCGCCCCGCCGTACTGGCTTCCGGCAGGTGCAAGAGGTTCTGCAACTTGCCCGGCGTGACCGTAACGCCCTCGCCGACCGACACGCGCACCGTCGTCGTCTGCTTCTGCATGTCCAGCAGGTGGATGGGCGGCAAGTTGAATTGCAGCTGTTCCTTCGGCGGTCTCGGCAGCCAGCCCGTGAGCTGGAGGTTCGCCTCGGCGACGGGCTTTTGCAGCCAGACTTGCAACCGGCCGCCCGCGCGCGTCCAGTGATGCACGTTGGCCCCAACGACCTCGATGATCTGCAAGGCGTCCGGCACGCGCCATTCGACGAATGACAGCGCCGTGTCGGCGGACTTGGCACGAGCCGTCGCACGCAGCACCGCCTGTTGTGGTTCGATGCGCCAGGAGATTTCCTGCACGCAGGTGGCGGGCGCGGTCGCGGGCTTCAGCGCCAGATGCAGGAAACCGCCCTTGGCGCGCCAGAAGGCGCGCGTGGGCATTTCGATGTCTTCCTGCCGGGCGAAGCGCCACGGTTGCGAGAAGTGCTCGGCGAAGGCGCTCATCAGGCCGGGCCGGTCGTCGATGCCGATGATGGCGTTGTGCTGCGTCATCTGGGCTTCGAGGCCGACCGTGCGATAGGCGAGGAAGCCCTGGCTCGGCCGGGCGTCGCGCGGCAGAGGTAACGGCAGCGTGGTGGTGCGCCCGAACGGCTGGCGCGGGGCCAACTCCACGGTAACTTGCACGCTCTGCGTCACCGGGCTCGCGAATTCCAGGCGCAGCCGCTTGAAGTTCTGTTCCTGCGGGCGCAATTGCCATTCCTTCAGTCGCGGCGCGGGTGGGCCGCCGGGCAGCGGGCCGGCTTCCACGCTCAGCACTTCCAGTTCCTGCGGCACGTCGATCGTGAAGTCCTTGTCCCAGCCCTTTTCGACGGTGTATTGCAGCACGGCCAGCAGGCGGGCGGCGGATGTTTGCAAGTCCCAGTAGTAGGACTCCTGCACGCCGACCGTCGCCTGGCCGGGCTTCAACTCATCGGTGCGCCAGCGGGCGCGCAGCTGGCCGACCGCGCCGAGGTCGGCTTCGAGTTGCTGCTGGGAAGCGTCGCCGCTCAGTCGTTGGCTGCCCCGCGCCTCGACGGCATGCAGGTAGCCGACCGGCGCGGGCACGCGCAGCCTCAACCGGCTGCGGTGCAGTTCGGGAATGTTGAAGCGGACGTCGCGCTCCTCGGTCGTCGCCGGTTGCGGCACGCCGAACCAGAGGACGATGGTGTGCAGACCGCGCCCCTGAAGCCGGAAACGATAGCCTTCGCGCGGCTGCTTGACGACGGTCGGGAAAGCCGCCGCACCGTCCACCTGCGCTTCGGTCAACTGCACGCTGGACAGGGGGATGGTCAATGAGGTCGGTTCGTCGCCGAAGCACCAGACCTGGAAGTGCGCCTTGAAAGCCACGGACTGCCGTTCGGCCTGGCCTTCGTAGTCCGCCCGCAACAAGGCCGCGCCGCGCTGTCCCGCCGGGCCGCGCCGCGCCAGCGTCTGCAACTGATCGAGCAAGGCGGGCGGTGCGAGCACCTGTTGCTTGCCCGCGCCACCGGACTCGGGCACGAGATAAACCGTGCTGACTGTTGGCGCGGCCACCTGAGCGGGCAACCCCGCGACGGCCAGCATCACGAGCAAGGCCGCGGCAGCGGCACGGGGCGCGCCGGCGGACGGCAGCAAACGCGGGCTGCGCACTTCCCACAGCAGCGCCACCGCCAGACCCGCGAAAGCGGCGGGCCAGGCCATCGGCCGCAGCGCCGCGGGGAACCAGAGCAAGGCCGCGCCGGTGAGCAGCAGCCAGAGGAGTGTTAGCCGACGGCGACGGCGCTCGTTCTGCGGCGGCTGCCAGACCGCAACCAGCAGCGCAACGCCCGCCAGCGCCCAGCCCATGACCGGCATCAGCCGCCGATGCACCACGGTCAGGCGGTCGCCGCCCGCCGTACCCGCCAGCAGTTCCCATTCACATTCGTCATTGCCGAGCGGACCAAAGCTGCTCGCCCATTCGCCCGCGCCGCCCGTACCGCCTACCTGGCGTTCGCCCTGGTGCAGCCAGTCGGCCACGGTTCGGAATCGGCCGGAGCGGTCGTGGCCGAATGCCAGGGCTTCCGCCAGAGCTTCCTGAACGCCCGCACCGGGCACACCACTTGCAGCGCTGCTCTGCCAGCTCGCCAGTTGCTGTCGCGTGGTGAGCAGTGGAGCCGCACGACAGGGCACGCAGACCAGCCCGAGCGATGCCCACGGTGGCGGCGGCGACTGGCCCGCGCGCGGGGCTCGCTCCCAGGCCGATGCGGACAGCAAGGAGTTCGGCGTCACCCCGGCCGCTTGCAGCGCCTCGGCGTCCACGATCAGTGAGAAGTTTTTCAGGAACTCGAAGTCGAAGCGCTCGACGGCGCGACCCAGCGTCCATTCATCGCCCGACTTGTACTGGCGGCGCAGCGAGGCGGCGGCGTCCGCCAGGTCTTGCTCCTGGCCCGGCACCCAGCTGTCCGTGGACGAGAACCAGTTCCAGCGTTCGTCCAGGGGGGAGCCTGTTTCCTCGACGCCGCCGGGCAGCCGCGACAGCGTGGCTTCGCTCAGCGGTGCCACCGATGCCGGCAAACGCCAGGTCCGGCGCAGCGATACCAGACGCACGGGCAGCACGGGCACCGGGGCGGGTAAGGTTGTCCAGAGCACCCAGGCTGGTTGCTCGGTCGTGTAGATCAGCTCGAACTGATGGCGCGGCGCTCCCCCGGCGACGGGCAACTCGAACGCGGTCAGCCCGTCGTGCGTTTCGCCGGCCGGCAACTGGCCCAGCCAGCGGCCGTCGCAGCGCACCGCTTGCAACGTCGCCCCGGCCGGCAGACGCACCGGCAAGTGCTGTTGCTGCCAGTTCCAGAGGCGGAAACGGAATTGATGAACCAACCGGCCGTCGGCGGCCAGGGTCGTGGTCAGACGGACCTGGTCGGCAGCTACTTCGGTCGAACGGTCCGCGCTCGGCAGGCCGCCGCGCAGCCGCAGCGACACTGGCGGATGCCCGTAACGGAAAGTCCGCCACGAGGATGCCGACGCCGGCAGCCCGGTCGCACCGGCCGGGCCGCGCACGGGGTCCGACTTACGGGCATCGACCACTTCCAGCAGTCCATCGCCCGTCACTTGAATCAGGTCGGCTCCCGCGAGCAACAGCGTGACCTGTCCGTCCAGGCGATGGGCTGCCGGAACAGTGACGAGCGGCACTTCCCAGGCCCGCTGTCGGCCGCTTTGTTCCGTCAGCTGGTGGCTGGTCGCGGCGAGCACGAGGGCTTCCAGCGGTCGGGCGCTGCCCAGGACGGCCAGACGTAGCACCGGGTCCGGACCCAGGCCGGCGTCGGTCAACTCGACGGTTGCCTCCACCGTGACCGGCTCGGTCAACGGCTGGGCAAACCGTAGGCGTTGCCAGCTGCCGCGGCGCTGCGCCACCAGCGGCCCGAGTGCTTGCAACGGCGTGCGCGCGGCCAGCACCGCGAGTTGCGGCGCGAACTCGGCGGCGCGATAGTGCTCGACGTCGGCCACCGGGTTGCCGCCGCGCACCGTCTTCCAGTCCCAGTCCTGCGCCGCTGGGTCGGAGACGAACAGGTCGACGGTTTGCGGATTGTCGACCTCGGGGGCCAGTTCCAGGCGCGTCACCTGAATGGCGCGGCCCGAGGCGATGACCACGTCGCTCGTGCAACGGGCACGCAGTTGCAACGGCCGCGACCGCAGCTGCACGGTGCCGGCCACGGGTTGCCCCTGGTAGGGGAAGTAGTAATCGACGGTCTGCTGGCCCCACGGCGGGCGCGGCGCGGGCGGGCGCGGCGTCTTCGGATCGGCCCCGCGTTCCTCGGCGATCTCCAGCGGCACGGCCGCGACGGAGGCGGTCGGCACGGCCTGGTAGAGCGACGCCACGCTCACGGCCAGCGCGCCTTCACGCAGCCGCGCGCCGACTGGCGCGAGGTCGGGAATGGGCACGTTCAGTCCGCCCGCCGGCAGCTTCAACGGCTGCATCGGCCGCAGCTTCACCGTCATGCGGGCGCTGGCCGCCGGGTCGAGGGCGCGCTGCAATTCGACCTGCAAGATCGTCTTGCCCTTGTCTTGCAGCGGCGTCCAGTGACGCAACAGGTCCGCTGGCTGCAACTCAACGTGTTCGACCTCCCAGCCCGTGGGCACCGTCAACGGCAGCGCGAACAGCCGGCCGTGGACCACATCGTAGGTGAGTTGTGCGGTCAGCGACGACTGTGCGCCGATCTGCCACCAGGCCAGTTGACGGACCTTGAATTCCGGTCCAGGTGTCTGCAAGCGGGCCGCCGGTCGCGCCGGGTTGGGGCCGGCGTCAATGCCGGCGGCCAGCGTCAGCACCTGCCAGCCATCGGCCTGGAAGTTGGCCCGCGTGACGCGGAAGCCGCCCGGCTGCCAGTCCTCCATCAGCAAATCCGGGTGGACGCGCAGTTGCAGAGTCTCGCCGCGCGGCACGCCGTTGAGCACCTTGATCGCGGGCGCGGTCCAGACGCTGCCGGACACCAGGGGCGCCAGGCAGCGCACTTGCAGCAGCCCTTTCTGAATAGGCTCGCGCAGGCGGACGACCAGCAGGCCCGGCGCGCCCTTGGCTCCCGGGCGCAGTTCCCAGCCTTCCAGATGACGGACTTGCACGTCGTAGGGTCGCAGCGTGGGCGGGCATTCGCAGCGCACTTCCTTGATCGGGGCGTGCATCACGTCGAGGTCGAAGTCGAAATCGGCCTGTAGCTGGCCGGGAGTCAGCTCGAATTTGGACTGCACTGGCGCGAGCACAAGCGGCGCGGGTAGCCCCGCACCGGCGCGGCGCACTTCAAAGTTGACCTGACTGACGCCAGCGAAGCTCAGCCGCCAGGTGCGGCGGCCCGCGTCGGCGGCGGGATGCGGGCCGGATACCAGACAGGATTCGCGCGACACGCTCACCGCGCGATCCGCCGGGAGGTCGAGTTCCAGGGCTGCCAGCGCGGCGGCGGGTGTTTCGAGACTGAAACGCAGATGGCCCCCGGCGGGCACGCTGCGCGCCGACCAGTCGAGCGTCAAGGAACTGGGGCCGGACGGTTCAACCAGCAACCCCGTTTCCTTTGGCTGCCAGTCGGCCAGCAGCACTTCGCGATTGTCCGACCAGCGCACCTGACGCAAGGCGAGGTTGAGTGGCTGCACCGGCAGGATTCCCGGACCCGCGCCGGGGTTGACGATCTTCCATTCCGCGCTGCCTTCCAGGGCGGTATCGACCAGGCGGGCCATGTAGCGCGCTTCGACCAGGCGTGGCGGGGACTTTAGCGCTTCGCCGGCCAGCACCGCCTTCTTGACGCGGTCCTCGAAGTCCGCGCGCGGCAGTTGGATCAGCACGCCGCGCTTGGCTTTCTCCAACTCGGCGGGCAGACGGTCGGCGGAGAGCAGCACGCGCTGGATCGGCACCGGATCAACGGGCGGCACGGCATCTTGCGACTGCACGGCTGGCAGCAAACCGCCCACCAGCACCGGCATGCAACAAGCCGCGATCAGGCGGCGCAACAGCGCTGAGGCGGAGTGCTTCATTACAACTCGCTTCGTGTATCGGATGTCGCGGCTGTTCCGCATCGCTGGTGCCTGGCGTCAGGCAAGTACGTCGGGCTTTCCAGCCCGACGTACAACCGTCGATGCACGCGAGACCGGAGTTACCCTTGCTTGCTACCCACGCCGCTTTGGCGGCTGCCGTCCGACTGCGGCGCGCGGGGCAGCGCCTCCTGACGGCTGCCGAGTTCGGGCAACGTGCGGCTGCCGAGTTCGGGCAACGCCAGGCGCGGCGCATCCACCGTGGACGGTTCGCCCCGATGCCGCTGGCTGCTGCCGGTGCGCATCACCGACGAACCACCACTGAGCCGGCTGAAGCCCGGCATGAACACCACCTGCCGCCGATAGCGGCTCTGCCGCCACCAGAGGTAGCCGATGACTGCCAGCAGCACGACTAACCCCGGCTCCGCGCCGTAGACGGCCACCGGCAGCAGGCTGGGCCAGAAGACGCCCACGACCACCACGACCAGGCCAAGCAACACGATACACGCGCCGAACAACCGAGGGATGACGGTGGCGAAATACAGGCCGATGCCCACGACCAGCACCACGGCCGAGCAGATCAGCAGCCAGGTTTGCTCGGCAACGTGCAGCACCGTCAGCGGGGCGAGTTCCGCCTGCCAGCAGACCAGTTCCGAGCCACGCCCGCCGACTTCGGCGGGTGCATCGCCGGCCAGGCGCAGGTCCGGATTGCCGGTGAACCAGCGTTCGAGGTCGAGCACCGAGACCGCCGCGCGCGGGCCAGGGAGCCAGCCGCGCAAGCCCCAGCGCTGCTCGACCGTGGTCTGGCCGGCGGCAAATAAAGGCACTCGATCCGACGGTAAGCCTACCTGCCAGCGTACCCGGCCGGAGAAAACGTTGCCGCGCAGCCGGGGCGGACTGAAGCGGGCTTGCAACCGACTGCCGCCGTCGCCGCGCGCCGGACTCAGCTGATAACGCAAGTCAAGCACCACGGCCTTGCGGCGATAAAGCTCCGGATCGAGCGGCAGCCGGACGATGCGGCCGTTCTCCGCTTCGTGCCCGTCGTCGTCCACGGTTTGCAGGCTGCCGGGCCGCTTGCCGTCGAGCAACAGTTCGAGATTCAGGTTGACGGGCGTCGCCGGCAGTTCGACCTCCAGGTGGCGGGCGCTGATGCGGGCGATCAGGAAGCGGGCGCGATAGCTCTGATGACTGCCCTCCCCGACCGTGGCTTGCACCAGCACGCGCTCGACCGCCACCGTGGGCAGCGCCGTCGCGAAGCGCTGCTTCAGCCGCAGCGGCGCTTGCAGACCGCCTGAGCGCAGAACCAGCGCCGGTAGGCTGTCGCGCTCCGCCGTGACCTCGAGCGGCGCTTCCTCCCATTGCTTGCCCTCGGCCTGGGGTTGCAGACCGGGGTCGCTCCAGATGCGCACCTTGGTCCGCGCGTGGCTGATGCCTTCGGGCCAGAAGATCGGCACCGCGAAGTTGCCGGTCTTGTCGGGCTGCGGCGTGAAGGAATAGTCCAGCGTTACCACGGGTTCCTTCAGCGTGAAGCCCCAGGCCTCGCGGCCCTGCGGCGTCAACGTCGCGCCGACCGCCGTGGGCGCGCGGCCCTCGGGGAAGTCCGTCGCCTTCAGCACCACCTGCCGCATGGCTTCCGGCGGAAACAGAAAACGCAGCCGCTGGCGGACGTGTGCTTGCCGTTCGGTCAGCGTCAGGTCGAGCAACATTTCGACGGGCAACTCGGCGCGATACTCGCGCCAGGCCACGTCGAGACGCGACGGTGCATGGTCGAACTCCAACGTGTGCTGGCGCTTGCCGGGCGGCAGCGTTTGCATGCCCGCCTCGCGCACGATCAGCAATTCCTTGTCATCGGGCACCGAGACGGTCACCTTGCCGCCGCGGTCCAGAGTCTGCGCCGGCCGCAGCAACGGCACCGCCACCACACCGGCCTTCGGTTCCTCCGGCAGCGGCCAGAGTCCGGTCAGCACGACCTTGAAGGGTTGCCCGCGCCGCTGCGTCAGCTTGACGGTTCCGGCGCGGCGCGGCTGGCCCGTCTCGCGAATCTCCAGGTCCGGTTCGACCAGCGCCGGCGGCGATGCCTTCACCTCGTAGTTCGCCGGCAGTTCCACGTCGAAACGGTCGATCTCGATGCGTTCGGGCTTCACGTCGATCTCACTGTGGACCAGCCAGCCCTGGGGCGTCAGTCGCAGCACGTGATGTACCGAGGTTTCGACCGCGCCCTTGACGGTCTCCGAATCGATCTCCAGCGGCGGCG
>JAEUIF010001086.1 GCA_016795185.1 Planctomycetia bacterium
GGCGGATAGCCGTACCCAGATTGAGCATTTCAAATCAGTGTGTCTGAAGCCCAACGAAAAAGAATGCGAGAATTTCTATCATCGGGGCTATGCGGGAATCGGCTGGCACGAGGACTTTGAAGGCCATCCCGCTTGGGGCCTGGCACACTACCGCAGCGGGCGCCCCGTTTTCTGTACTCGGGGCAATGCCGGTATTGCACTGGCTTTTCCGGACGAGAAGCTTGGGGTACCAACTAGCATTCCCGCCTATCCGGTATCCGGTCCGATTGACATCGTCGGCGCCGGCGACAGCACGAGTGCGGGAATTGCCTGTGCGATGGCGGCGGGTGCGACGCACGAACAGGCGGCGGCGTTCGGCTGCTTGATCGCGTCGATCACGATTCAGCAGCTTGGTACGACCGGAAGCGCATCGCCCGAACAGGTCCGGCAGCGCTGGCGGCAGGTCCAGGGCGAGCGGCGGGCGTGAGCCCGCCGTTGCTGTGAAAAAACAGCGGGCTTACGCCCGCCGCTCGCCTTCACCGAAGCGGAGAGCCCCATTGAAAGAAGTGTTCCTGCGCATTCTGCTTCTCTCTCTCGGCGGTGCCGCGGGCACCAACGCGCGCTATTGGATTGGCCGCTGGTTCGCGTTGCAGCCCTGGGCGGAGCATTTTCCGTGGGGCACCGTGGTCATCAACGTGACCGGCTCGGCGCTGCTCGGCGTGTCCTATATTCTGCTGTCGGAACGGCTGCCCCCACACTACTGGCAATGGTATCTACTCATTGGTACCGGCTTTTGTGGCGGCTATACGACCTTTTCGACCTTCGAGCTGGAGACGCTGAACCTGGTCCGTCTGGGCCACTGGGGACTGGCGTTGGCCAATGTGCTCGCCAGCGTGTTGGCTGGCTTCGCGGCCGTGGCGCTCGCCGTTTACTTGACGCAGCGCCTGCAACCATAGGCCCTCGCGCGGTCAGCCTTCCCGATTGATGAGGTCAATCATCTGCCGCAGGCGGCCCAGGCTGTGGCGGTCGAAGCGGAAGCGGAGCCGGGGTAGGTCGGCCAGATGCGTATCGCCCGATTCCGCGGGCAGCGCCGCGCTCTGCTCGATGGTGCCGCGCTGCACGATGTCGGTGAACTCCGAACGCAGCCGTTCCAGCAGTTCGTTCGAGATGGCGCGTTGCAGGCGCAATACCAGGTCCCCGTGGACGTAGCGCATGCTGTGGTAGACCCGATAGAAGCCGACCACCTCCTCGACCGCCTCGTCGAGCGAATCCGTCACCTTGAACAGATGCTGGTCCATCGGGGAAATCATGCCGCCAGCCTGGAGCACTTCCTCGAAAAACTGCTGCACCCGCTTCCAGTAGGTGCCGCCGGGCGGGTCCACCATCACGATCGGGAACAGGTGGCTCTTGCCGGTCTGCACCAGAGTCAGCACCTCGAAGCCTTCGTCCAGGGTGCCGAAGCCGCCCGGAAACAGCACGATGGCGTCCGCTTCCTTGACGAACATCAGCTTGCGGGTGAAGAAGTACTTCATCTGCA
>JAEUIF010001092.1 GCA_016795185.1 Planctomycetia bacterium
GCGATTTCCTGACCGATGTTGCCCATGCCGATAATCGCGGCCGTGGCGCCGTGCAAGTCGGTCATGGTGCGATTGATGCGGTTGTCCCACTTCCGTTCGAGTTGCTGGCGGTAGGCGAGGTGCAGGTTGCGGGACAGCATCAGCATCAAGGCCAGGGTGTGCTCGGCGATGGCGGTGCCGTAAAGCCCAGCGAGATTGGTCACGGTCAGCCCGCGCTCATGGGCCGGGGCACAGAGATCGGGCGGCACGCCGGCGCTGAGCAACTGAATCCAGCGGAGTTTGCCCATTTCGCCCAGGCGCTCGAGCGGCGGCAAGGCGAAGCTGACAACGGTTTCGCCCAGTGGGCAGTTGCGGCCAGCGACGCCGCGCGCATCCACGAACTCGAACTCGGCGAACTCGTCGCGCCAGCGCGCGAGGACGCCGTCGGGCAGCCAGTCGAAGAGGGGGATCAACGGCTTGGGCATGAGTGGGGAGCCAGGTTTGTACGTCGGGCTTTCCAGCCCGACATGAAGCGCCGGCAGCGCGACAGTGAGTTAGCGGGGACAGCTGGTCGAGGGCGCATCGGTCGGGCTGGAAAGCCCGACGTACAAGAAGCCCCTTAATAGGTCGTTGGCGTCGGCACGTTCAGCTTGCGGGCCATCGTTGTCAGCTGGCTCCAGGTGCCATCGTCCACGCTGAGGCCCTTCGCCTGGCGCTGCGCGCGCTGCTTGCGTTCCGGGTCGCCCGGCAGCATGATTTCCTGCACGCCGGCCGCTTTCGGGCAAGTACGGACGAAGTCGGCCAAACCGTTTACCTCGTTGAGGAAGTGCTCCGTACCGGCGAATTTCGCCGTGTCGAAGACCACGAACAGCACGGCGTTGTAGCCCAGGATATTCGCAGTCGGGTTGCTGCACTGGCCGCCCGACAGACCGCCGGCCAGCATGTCGAGCAGCAGGCTGAGGCCAAAGCCCTTGTAGGCTTGCGCGCCGCCCAGCGGCAGAATCGAGCCGCGCGGCTCCTGGTAGAGCACGGACGGGTCGGTCGTGGGCTTGCCTTCGGCGTCGAGCAGCCAGCCTTCGGGGGTGCGCTCGCCCTTGTTGAAGCAGACGCGGACCTTGCCTTCGGCGCAGACGCTGGTCCCGATGTCCAGCACGACGGGATCACCGGCGGTCGGCGCGCCCAGGCAAAGCGGATTGGTGCTAAGGCGGCCCTGCGTGCCGCCGGGCGGCGAAACGCGACGACCGTGGCCGTGCGAGTTCACCGTGGACATGAAGGCCATGCGCTGCGCGGCGGCGGCCTCGGCATACTCGCCCAGTCGGCCAATGTGGGCGCAGTGCCGCAGCGTGCCGGCTGCCAGGCCCACTTGCCGGGCCTTGTCCATCAAGCGCTTCAGCAGTTCGTGCGCCTGCACCTGCCCCAGTCCGCGATTGGCATCCACCACCAGCACGGCCGGCGTTTCCTGGATGACCTCGAACTGCGCGCCGGGCTGGTAGACGCCCTGGTTGATCAGATCGATGTACTGGACAACCCGGATGACGCCGTGCGAATCGAAGCCGCACAGGTTGGCATCCACGAGGCTCCGCGCTACCTGCGTGGCTTCGGCCGGCGGCACCCCGGCGGCACGGAACATGGCATCGGAAAACGTGAGCAGCGCTTCGGCGGAGAGTGTTGGCACGGCGGGTTCCGGGGAAGTTGGGGTGCGTGTTATTCTCCCTCTCCCCTGGCGGGAGTGGGGTTGGGGTGAGGGGGTTGGACCTTGCAGTGACTTC
>JAEUIF010001099.1 GCA_016795185.1 Planctomycetia bacterium
GGTGGGCCCCCCGGCGCCGGGGTGGGTGGCCACCGGGGGGGCCCCCCCCCGCCGCTCGCCGCCATACGCCGCGGTCAGGGCTCGACGTACTCGACGCCCGGCTCGCCCGCGCGGACTTCGCCGATGACGTGGGTCGGCACCCGGCTGTCGATCAGCTGCCGTTGCACGCTTTCGGCGAAGTACGGGCTGACGATGACCACGAAGCCGATGCCCATGTTGTAGACGCGGTCCATCTCCTCTTGTGCGATATTGCCGAGCTTTTGCAGCCAACGAAAGACCGGCGGCACGGGCCAGCTGCCGCGGCGCACGAACACCCGGCAGCCGGCGGGCAGCACGCGCGGCACGTTGTCCACCAGGCCGCCGCCGGTGATGTGCGCCAGGCCGCGAATGACCCGTCGTTTCACCGGGTAGTGCCGCAGCACGTTGAGAATGGGGCGGACGTAGATGCGCGTCGGTTCGAGCAGTTCCTCGCCGACGGTGCAGCCCAACTCGGGAACGTAGTCGTCGATCTTCAGTTGCGCGACATCGAAGACCGCCTTGCGGACCAGGCTATAGCCGTTGGAGTGCAGGCCGGTGCTGGCGAGGCCGAGGACCACGTCGCCCGGTTGAATGCCCCGGCCGGTAATCATGTGCTCGCGTTCGACGACGCCGACGCAGAAGCCCGCCAGGTCGTACTCACCGGGCTGATAGAAGTCGGGCAAGATGGCCGTCTCGCCGCCGACCAGGCAGCATTCCGCTTCCATGCAGCCGTCGCTGATGCCCTTGACCAGCTCGCGCGTCAGCGTGGGGTCGTCCTTCGACATGGCCAGGTAGTCGAGGAAGAACAGCGGTTCGCCGCCGGTGCAGAGGCAGTCGTTGACCGACATGGCCACGAGGTCGATGCCGACGGTGTCGTGCTTGCCGCGCAAGAGCGCGATCTTGAGCTTGCTGCCCACGCCGTCGCTGCCCGCCACCAGCACCGGATGGCGGTAGTTGCGGGCGAACAGCCGGCTGTTGTAATCGAGGCTGAATAGGCTGGCAAAGAAGCCGCTCTTCTTGCCGCTCTTGCGCGGCGCGGACTCGAACGGATCGAGCACGCGCGCGGTGTGCGTGCGGCGCAGCAGGCCCGCAATGCCCGCCAGGCTCTGTTCGTAGAGTTCGAGGTCCAGCCCGGCGTCGCGGTACGTCAAGGACTTGGGAGTCGTGTCGCTCATGGAGGGGCATTGTAGCGGACGGCGGGGAGATTGAAACGGTCGGTGTCGGAGCAGCAACGTAATCGGGAAAGGAAATAGCTGATAGCTATTCACGGAATTGGTAAACCGTGTCGTGCGGCCTGCACTTGGCCGACTTGGTTGGGGCTATTTCCCTGTCGCCCGCGCCGTCGGTCCCCGCAACCGCAGGATATAGACCGTGCCGTTGGTGTTGCCGATGGCCAGGTGGCGGGTGTCCGGGGCGAATTGCAGGGTGGCGACGCCGCCCGGCATGCGCCAATCCTGGAGGTTCTTGTTGGTTTCCAGGTTCCAGAGGACCAGGCGGCCGTCGTCGTCGGCGGTGGCCAGCGTTTTGCTGTCGGCGGCGAAACCCAGGCCGCGGATCACGTTGGCGTGGCCGGGCAACGGCGGCAGTTGCCGGGGCGGCGACGCCTTCAAATCCCAGAGCCGCACGGCATGATCGGGATCGTCGTTGCCGTTGCCGAGGTCGGTGTTGGCGAATGCCAGGGTGCCGCCGTCGGGCGCCAGGGCCAGCGCGGTGATAGTGCCGTTCTTCGCGCCGTGGAAACGATGGACCTCGCGCTTGTTGACCACGTCCCAGAGGCGCACGCTCTGGTCGTCGCCGTCGCAGGCGGTGGCCGCCAGTTGCCCTTGCTGGCCCGTGGCCAGCCAGACGACCTTGCCGACATGGCCGCGAAAGACGTGCAGCGGGGCTGGTTCCGGAGGTTGTACGTCCCAGAGGCGGACGGTGCCGTCGCGCGGACCGTCGCGGCCAGCGACGATCAGCAGCCGATTGTCCCGGCCGAACGCCACCGCGCCGGCGCGCGCCTTCTCGTCGGCCGCGCTGGGCCAGGTGCGCGGCACGGTCGCCGGCAAGTCCCAGAGGCGGATTATACGGTCGGCGGCGCAGCCCACGGCCAGGCGGTTGCCGTCGGGGCTAAAGGCCACCGAAGCGACTGGCTCGTCTAGTTGCAGCAGGGCGCGTTCGTTGGGTTCCAGGCCGTTCACATCCCAGAGGCGGACCCCGCCATCCAGCCCGCCGGAAACCAGCGTCTGGCCGTCCGGGGTGAAGGCGAGCGACGCGACCGGGGCCGTGTGGCCCTTGGGGGGTGCGACCTCGCGGGGATTGCCCGCGCTATAGTCCCAGACGCGCACCACCCCGCCCGTGGTGCCCGCCGCCAGCAGCTGGCCCTTGCCCGACCAGGCCAGGCCCACGAAGCTGGTGGCATCCTCGACTTGGCCGCGCTGCTTGGGCGTGCTGCCGCGCAGGTCGAAGACGGCGATGTGGCCGTTCTGCATCGCGCAGAAGGCGACGTTGCCCGAACCGCTGAACGCCAGGGCGGACACGGCAGATTCGACTTCCAAGGGCGCGCCGCGCAGCACCGGCTGTTTCGGGTTCAGGTTCCAGAGGCGCACGCGCTGATCGTCGCCGCCCGTGACCAGCGTGCCGCCGTCCGTCGTGAAGGCCAGCGCGCCGACGGTATCGGTGTGACCTTCCAGCACGGCGCGGGTCTTCGGCGACGGGACGGTCAAATCCCAGAGGCGGACGGTATGGTCCTGGCTGCCGCTGGCGAGCAGCAGTTCCCGTGGAGCGAAAGCCACGATGCCGACGGCATCCATGTGGCCGCGCAGGGTCGAGCCCTTGCGCGGCTCAGCGGCACCCTGTAGTTCCCAGAGCTGGATCGTGCCATCGTCAAGTCCGGCCGCCAGCCAGGCCCCATCCCCGGAGAAGGACAGCGAAGTCACCGAAGCATCGCCGTGCCGGACCTGGCTGCCCTCGCGGGGCGGCGTGCGCGTCAGGTCCCACAGGCGGACACGACCGTTCCAGTCGCCGGTGGCCAGCGTCTTGCCGTTGGGCGCGTAGGCCAGGCATAGCAGGGGCGCGCCCGCATTGCCGCGCAGCACGCCGCGCGCTTGCAGCGTGGCGGGGTCCCAGAGCCGCACCGCGCCGTCCAGGCCGGCGCTGGCCAGCACCGCGCCATCGGGTTGAAAGGCGATGCCGCGCACCGGGCCGAAATGTCGGCCGCGATGCTCGCCGAGAACGGCTGCCAGTTCCTTCGGCTGGCCGGCGATGCGGTCCGCCGGCGGAATCCGGTCGCGATTCAGCTTGTCCAGCGGCGACGGCTGATCCGCGACGCTGACCAGCGGCCGGGTCGCCGCCACGCGCGTCGCTTCCGTCGGCGCGCGCGACGACCAGAGCAACACGACCAGCAGCAGCGCCCCGAGCAGCAGGCCGCCGCCGGCCGCGCCGAGCACCACCAGGCCCAGCCGCCGGCTCGGTGCCGCGACGGACACGGCCACCGGCGTCGCCACGGGCGTGGCCGACCGGGCCAGCAGCTCTTCGGTCGCGTCGTGCGAGGTCGGCGTGGTCAGCAGCGCTTGCGGCAGCAGGGCGTCGCTCAACGTGGGCAGCGTTACTGGAATGGCTGATGGCGGCGGCACGTCCGGCTGCGTCGAAAAGCCCGTCCACTCCGGCGGCACCGGCAAGTCGAAGCCGCCGGGGGCCAACACCCGGGCCAGCGCCGCGGCCAGTTCGGCCGGCGTCTGGAAGCGTTCCTCCGGGCGCTTGGCCATCTGCTTGCGGAGCAACGCCGCGATGATCGCCGGTGCGTCCGGCCGATACGCCTGCACCGTGGGCGGCGCGTCCCAGTGATGCTTGAGCAGCTTCTCGGTCATCGAGCCGCCCTGGAACGGCGGCTGCCCGGTGAGCAGGAAGAACAGCGTGCAGCCGAGGCTGTAGATGTCGGAACGGATGTCGGCGTGGTGGGCGTTGCGCGCCTGTTCGGGCGAGATGAAATCCGGCGTGCCGACCAGCGCGCCGGCCTGCGTCAGCATCATGCTGGCTTCATCATCGTCCTTGACGATGCGTGCCAGCCCCAGGTCGAGGAGCTTGATGACGCCCGGCCCGGAACCCGGCGGCACGGGCCGCGTCAGCAGCAGGTTGGAAGGCTTGATGTCGCGGTGGACCAGGTTGTGCTCGAAGGCATGCTGCAAGCCGAGCGCGGCCTGGCGGATGTACTCGCAGGCGTCCGCCACCGGCAGCGGCCCCTGTTCGCGGATCAGTCGGCCGAGATCGACACCGTCCACGTACTCCATCGCGATCAGATGGCGGTCGCCGATCTGGTCGGCGTCGTAGGAATGGACGACGTTGGGATGCGAGAGCTGCGCCGTCGCCAGGATTTCCCGCTTGAAGCGATAGAGCGCTTCCGGATTGCTGAGCCGATCCTGGCGAATGATCTTGAGGGCGACGATCCGGCCGAGCTTCTGGTGCCGGGCCTTGAACACCAGCCCCATGCCGCCCTCGCCGATCCGTTCGAGGAGGACGTAACCGCCCAGTACCAGTTCGGCGGCCTTGCCCTGGAACAGCTGATTGACCTGATAGGCAGTCAGCCAGCCGCGCTGGAGCAGTTCGCGCGCCAGGGCGCGCGGCTCGGGGAACTTCGCCAGCCAGCTTTGTTGGAGTTCATCCAGCTGACTCGCTTCCAGCAGCCGATACTGACGCAGTACCTCAACCAGGCTGGAGACCGTGGCAATCGACATGGAAGGCCCGTGCAGTCCGACGGCAGACACTGCCGCAATCCCGGTATTCTAACCCGGACTTCCAGTGCGAGCCAGCGCCGAGATGGGATTGCCGGGAGCCGGCTTGCGGCGCGGGCCTCGGGTGCCAGACTGGGGCGGCTCCCGCCGATGCGCGTGTATTGCCGGTGCCAACGCGCCAGCATGGCACCCGGCGCAACGGTCCGCACAGCGGGCCCTACGACATGTCGTAGGGTCCGCTGTGCGGACCGTTACGGCTAAATCTCCGCCAGCCGTTCCTTGGAATCGCCGAAGCGGTCGAGGTGGACGCCGGCCTTGTCCAGCAGCGAGAGGTAGAGGCTGCACATCTTGCGGTTCGGCTTGCCGAGGTAGTCGAGGATGCGCCCCGTCTTGATCTGCCCACCGCCGCTGCCCAGCAGCACTACTGGCAACTGATTGTTCTCGTGGTTGCCGGTCATCATGCTGGAGCAGAACAGCAGCATCGAGTTGTCGAGCAGCGTCCGTTCCCCTTCCTGGACCTGGTCGAGTTTGCCGGCGATGTACGCCAGCTGCTGGGTAAAGAACTGGTTGACCTTCAGCCAGTCCGCGCCATTGGTGTGCGAGAGCAGGTGGTGAATCATGTAATCGATCCCGCCCTTGCCCGCGCTGGCGGTAAGGTTAGGGAAGCGCAGCGACGAATGGTCGTTGTTCAGCTTCAGCGTGCAGACGCGGGTGGCGTCGGTGCGGAAGGCCAGCACCAGGATGTCGCACATCAGGCGCATGTGCTGGTCGATGTCCTGCGGGATGCCGTCGGCGGGGCGGGGCAGGTCGGGCTGGCTCAGCGTCGGCCGCCAACCCTGCAAGCGACCTGCTTTTCCGGCCTGTTCGAGCCGCTGCTCCACTTCGCGCACGGACGAGAGATATTCGTCGAGCCGCCGCTGATCCGCCTGGCTGACGTGGTGGCGTAGACTGCGGGCGTCTTCACGCACGGCGTCGAGCACGCTCTTGTCGGCGCGGCCGACTTCGTCGCGGAACAGCCGGTCGAAGGCGAGGGCGGGGTACAGTTCCAGCGGCGTGGGCGTGGTCGCCGAACTCCAGGAGATGTGCGAGCTGTAAACCATCGAGTAGTTCTTGTGGATGGCCGCGATCGACGGCTCGCAGGCCAGCACCAGGCTCGGTACCTTGGTCTGCTCCTTGAGCCGCTCGGCCAGCACCTGGTCGCAGCTGACGCCCGACTTGATCTCGCCGCCCGGCGCCAGGTGCGCGCCGGTGAGCAGATTGCCCGTCTGGCAACTGTGGATGCCGCCGATCAGGGCTTCTTGATTGTACAGCCCGCGCAGGAAGAGCAATTTTTCGCGGTGCGGGTGGAGTGGCGCCAGCACCTTGCCCAGTTCCATCCCTGCGCCTTCGCCCTTGGCCCACCACTCCTTGCTGTGGAAGCCGTTGCCGGCGAAGAGCACGGCGAAGCGCACCGGCGGCTGGGAACCATCCCGCTTCGGCTGCTCGTCGCCCCAGACCGGCAGCGACTCCAGCCACGGCAGCGCCATGGTCACGCCGAGGCCGCGGAGAAACGTGCGGCGGGTGTAGGGGTGCGTGATTTTCATGGTAGAGTGCATTGTGATCGGTCCTTTCGGCTCAAACGTCATCAGGCATATGTACGCAGGAGATTGCGGAAGGCAGCCCATTCGGGGAGAAGCACAAGTGTCTGATCCGGGTTCAACACAATCCAGTCACGAACGCGCGTACGCACTTGGCTGGGGTGCAGTCCGTGGGTCGTTTGCAGCCACAGCAGCATGGCGGTGAGCAGGTCCTTGCCACTGCACCAGACCAGTACGTTTGCAACGTTGCTGAGGAATGCGTCGGTAAGCCGGGCTGAGTGGACGGCCAATGCGGCGTTGAGGGTTGCCGGACCAAGAGCCATTTGAGCGTTGCCTAGGAAGGTGGCTGCCTGTGTCTGAACCCAAGTCATCGTTCCCATCTGGGACAGATCCGCAGGCAGCCGGAAGTCGTGGCCTGCGCATTCGGCCGGCTTGCTTGGAAACTCCTTTGCTGGAGGCATGACCTGACGGGCTTGTCCCACCGTCCATCGCGCCGCCTGATAGTGCTTGATACTTTGTGCAGCCGTCACCAGTTGGGCTTCAAAGGCTGCTCGATCCCAACCGAACGCTGCATGAATGACACCTGGGTCCATCAAATAGTTCTCGATCTCGTGTCGGCACCAGCGCCACCCGAGAATCGCTGTCGCGGCCTTTGCATCGACCGTCGGCTGACCCAGGTCTGCTGGGGGCAAGTAGCCGAAGTCCCGGTCGCGCAAGTAACAAACGGGCTGTCCGGTGTCCCGTCGCAGGTCTCGCGTTCGTGGAGGGAGGCTGCCTTTAGGAGAACCGCCAGTCACGACCGGATTACCGGCAAGCAGGGGGAGGAGAACCTCAGCATCGAGTTGGCCCTCGACCAAAAGGCGGCTCACAGGCATCGGTGCCCTCCTTGAATCCTCACTTCCTGTTCATCGGGGATGATGCCTGTGAGAAACTCGGAATGCGTCGTGATAAAAAACTGACAGTCAGAACCGAGTCTGGGCAGGGCTGCAAAAAGTGCCTGCTGTGCCGGAGCATGGAGGTGCAATTCGAGTTCGTCAATTAACACCACCGAACGAGTAATGTTGAGGCGGACGAAGTCATAGAGGAGCGAGAAGACAGCTTGCTCGCCCGAAGACATTTCGGCCAGATCGTAGAGTCGATCTTCCCGCTCCAGCAAGAAGTAAAAGTCCTTCTGGCTTGGGGCCGTAACTCCTTCACGCGGCATTGTGCCCCGAAACTGCGTACCGGGGAACATCGCGGCAAACTTCCGCTCTAAGTCTTTAATGTAGTGCTTCCCCTGCCCCTTGTTTGACGGCGGGAATTTGTAATAGGTCCACCAACCGACGAGATACTCGCGAAGTTGCTCGACTCCCGCTCCCCAGCTTTCTTGTTCCCGGGCCAAATCTCCCAACAGCTCGCCGAGTTCCCGGCGAGTGCCATTTTCCGGCTCCCGTTCCGTGTGCGCGGTTCCGAGGTTCCGGTACTGGTCAAACCAGAAGACGTCCCCCAGTTGGGCAAACAGTTCCTTTTTCGCTGGGGTGGTCCGCGCAAGCCACTTGATGTAGTAGCGGCCCAAGAACTGGTTCACGGCAGCGAGGCCCTGAGGGGAAGAGACTCGGCCATTTTCGTAGACCAGGCGAACCTGACGCAGCTTCGAGGGCTCGACCACGCGGTGTGTCTGTTTCCAGTCGCTCGACTGTGCGTCGTACCAGTCCTGGAAAAGAGCACTGGTAAGGTCCACCTCTTCTTGATCGAGATCGACGGTTAGTTCAACGAAGGTCGGTCCCTGGCTCCCCACTCGTTCGGGAAGGAAGCCATGCCAGCGGAATTCGGTTGGATAGCGAGTCCGTCGAGTTGCCAGGGAGAGAGTCAGTGCGATGGCTTGCAATGCTGTTGTTTTTCCGGACCCGTTGTCTCCGAGAAGACACGTCAGCCGCCGAGGATCACCGCCTTGCTCAGTAACTAGCGGCAGGTCTAGGTGCTTCAAGCCCTTGAAATTCTCGATACGAACATGTCTCAATTTCATGATTAACTCCTCAATACCTGAGACATGACTGACGGCAATCTGGTTCTGCGGAGCATCTTACCGCATTCATTTTCGCCGAGGAGTTGCGCGACCATCAATGCAAAATACTCCTATTGCTCAAAGTCGCGGCCACGCATCATCCGGAACTGCGGGCTCCGGACGATGGTCAGGACCGCCGCGGACAGCCGGCCTTCGTTCCGGTTCAACGCTACCACCATTTCGTCGATCAGCGACTGATCCGAAAGCGTGACCGCGCGCCCCAGGGCATAACCCAGCAGCTTACGGCAGAAGAGCTTCACGATCACGTCTTGCTTTTTGGTCAGCAGGTAATTCCGCAGGCCGTCGAGGCCGTCGAACTCGGTGCCGTCTTTCAGCTTCGCTCTGGCATCGACGGCCAGGCCGCCCAGGTCTTGGTCGCGGCGGCGGCCGATGGCGTCGTAACGCTCCAGGGCGAAGCCGAACGGATCGATGCGCTGGTGGCACAGGGCGCACTCCTGCACGCTGGCATGCTTCTCGACCAGCTGCCGGGTGGTGAGCTTGTCAGCGCCCTCGACTTCCGGCAACTGGGGCACGTTGGCCGGCGGCCGGGGCAGCTTCTCGCCGAGCAGCGTTTCCACCACCCAGTTGCCACGCAGCACCGGACTGGTGCGCGACGCGCCGGACTGCTTGGCCTGCACGCTGGCCAGCCCGAGAATGCCGCCTCGGCCGTACTTCTTCACGCCCTCGACCCGCCGAAACTGCGGCCCGGTCACACCGGCGATGCCGTAATGTTTGGCGAGCGTGTCATTGAGGAAGGTGTAATCCGCGTCGAGAATCGCGGCGACCGGACGGTCGTGCTGGAACAAATCCTGGAAAAAGAGGATCGTTTCCTCGTAGATCGCCTGGCGCAGCCTGGCGTCGAAGGTCGGGAACAGCTTTTCGTTCTTCTCGTTGAACTCGTCGAAGCCGCGCACATGCAGCCATTGCGCGCCGAACTCGATGGCCAGGGCGCGAACGCGCTCATCCTTCAGCATTTTTCTAGCTTGTTCTTCCAGCACCTGCGGCTCGCGCAGCTGGCCGGCGGCGGCCAGTTGGCGCAGCGACTCGTCCGGGCCGCACGACCAGAGGAAGTAGCTGAGCCGGGTCGCCAGTTCCCAATCGTTCACGGGGCCGGCGTTCGTGCCGGCCGGAGCTTTCTCGACGCGGAACAGGAACGCCGGCGCTGCCAGGATGCGCGCCAGCACGCCGCGAAACGCCTCATCGTGGGCAGTGCCTTTCTGCCGCAGGGCTGCGTAAAGCGCACGGAGGTCGGCCTGCTCCTGCGGCTGCAACGGCCGACGATAAGCCTTGTCCGCGAACGCCAGCAGCGCGTCGAGTTGCTTCGGCAGCGCGGCAGCTTCATCTTTCTCGAACTCCTCGGCATACTGCTTGAAGAGCGGCTTGCGGTCGATGAAGAACTGCTGGAATTCCTTCGGCGTGTCCTGCGTGGTGTAGGCCATGAACTGCGGCAGGTAGTCCCATTCCGCAACCGGCTGGCGGCTGATGAAGCGCTGCTCGTCCCAGAGGTGGTCGAGTTGTCGCCGCTGCTCATCGTCCAGGAACAGGCGCAGCAGCGGCTCATCCTCGCGGTGAAACATCTTGAGCGTGACCACCTCGTCGGTCGGCACCACCGGCGGGAAGCAGATGAACAGCGGAAAGACCTTGCGAAATGCGGCGCAACCTTGGACGAACTGACGATAGCCCGCCGAGTCCGGCGTCGCGAGTATGGGCAGCCGGGCATCGGGCGGCGCGGCGTCCGTCGTGGGAGGGGTGGTCAGCACCCGGCACTGGACGACCCGGTCGCCGATGACTCCGTCCAGGCGGGCATCCACCACGAATTCCCGGTCGCGAAACAGGGCGGCGGGCAAGCGCACCTCGACGACAGACCCCACGGGCACGACCAGGCTGGCCTCGTCCGCGGGCTGGCCGGCGGGGTGCTTGCCGAAGCGTTCGCGGTCCAGGCCGAACTGGCGCTCCTTGGCCTCGGCCGGTTCCAGCGCGGGACCGAAATCGGCGTAGTTCCGGAGCAGCAGCGGGGGCTGGCCAGCTTTCTCGAAGCGGGGTTGGTGCCAGACGACCAGCGGCTCCTTTTCCGTCGGCACGATGCTTCGCCCGTCCAGGTAGAGCACCACTTCGGACTGCTTCGCGGCGGGCTTGAACCCCAGGCGCAGCGGAAGCGTAGCCGCAGCCGGCGGCTCGACCGCGACTTGCCGGGTCAAGCTTTCGGCGTAGCGCTTCCCGGCATTCGGGCCGGCGCCCCAGCTTTCCTGCACGTAGTTGCCGACCTTCACCGACTTCCAGAGCGCTGCCTGCCAGCCCGCGACCTCGGCGGTCAGGCCGGGCACGTCCTGCTCCGACGCCTTGGCCCAGCGGGCGCGCAGTCCGGCCAGCGGCTGCGCGGGCGACTGATCCGTGAGCGCCTGCCAGAGCGCGCCGAGATACTTCGGGTTTAGCTTTTCTTGCGCGGCGACCGTCGCCACTTGGCCCTTGGCCAGTGCGTCGCGGTGGCGCACGGTGGCCCGCAGGTAGGGTTGCACGGGCAGCTTGCCGTCAGCCGGCGCGTGCGCGGCATAGAACTGCCGCAGCTGGGCCGTGCCTTCATTGGTCCAGTCGCGCCGGGTTTTCGAGGGCGAGAAGCGCAGCCCGTCCGGCAGCAGCACCGCCCGTTCCGCGATCTCCTTGGCGGCGTTCAGGTACTTGGTGAGCAAGGCGGGTGAGATGTCCGTCAGGGCCTCGGCAGCGTTGGTAAACCCTTCGCCGGCCGCGCCATCCGCCGGGAACTCGCGCGTGGGCCGCAGGTCCACCCCGGTCAACTCGCGGATCGTGGCGTCGTACTCGGCGTTGCTCAGCCGGCGCAGAGGCACATGGCCCGGGTCGCCGGCGCGGGCGCGGGCCTCGGCGTCCAGGAAGCGGCGAATCCAGGCCGTGAGCCGGTCGCGTTCCGCCGCGCTGGGCTGCGGCTTGCCCTTCGGCGGCATCTCGCCGGTTTCCAGCATCTCGATGGTTTGCAGCCAGGGCTTCACATCCTTGCGGATGAGGTCGAGCGTGGCGAAGCGCTCCAGGTCGAGGCTGCCCTTCTTCGCCTTCGTGGAATGACAATCGAGGCAGTAGCGCTTCACGAGCGGCTGCACGTCCGCGGTGAATTCCGCGCCGGCATCCGGTGCGGCCTTCGGGTCGGCACTCCGGACGGCATGCAGACCCAGGCTCGCCAGAACCAGGCCCAGGCCAAGCAAGCGGCTGCGGCCAAGTGTTGCGTGTTGGCGAGCAGCGGGCGTCAGCCCGCTGTTGGAAGCGCCAATCGCTGGTAGTTTGAACAGCGGGCTGACGCCCGCCGCTCGCCTCGAAGAGTTGAGTGATTGCTTCATGACGACCCGTGGGACTGGGGAAGCGGTGGGAGGGAAAACGTGGGGCCGGAGCACCGGCAAGCGGCGTCAATCCTGGACTTTGATCATGCTCTCGCAGTGAAATTCCATGAGCCGGGCGGCCTCGCCCGGATCGCGGGAGCGCAGGACTTCAATCATCGCCCGATGCGCCCGCGCCGTGGCTGCGTGGACATCGTGCTTGACGCGCTCGCGTTCGCGGTGGGCGCGCACGATCCAGAGTTCCATCTGGGCGCGGAGATTGCTCCACGCCTGGTAGAGCCGCTGGTGACGGGCGATGCGGGCGATCTCGTCGTGGAAGGCGATGTCGAGCCGGCTGAACTCGGTGGGGTCGCGGGTCTTGTCGGCCCGCTTGACGATCATTTCGAGGCGTTCCAGGTCCTCGACCGTGTGCTTGACCGCCGCCAGCTTGGCGCTCATCACCTGGAGGGTCGTGCGCAGGCTGACGATCTCGGCAAAATCCTCATCGGTGAAGGCCCGCACGCAGGCCCGGCCGCGCTCGTTGAACACAACCAGTCCTTCGCGCTCCAGTTCGACCAGGGCTTCGCGCACCGGCACCCGGCTGACATTGAGCCGGCTGGCCATGGTCGCCTCGGCCAGTTGCTGCCCGGCCACCAGTTCGCCCGACAGGATCGCCTGCCGCAACCGTTCGGCGACTTCGCGGGTCAGGGTGGTGCGGGGCACCGGTAGCAGGGCACTGGCCGACATCGAGTCTCCTTCCGTATTCGGTCTACGGTATACTGTACTCGGTGTGCCGTGGTTGGCAACGAAATTCTTGGAAAATAGGTGCGTGTGAGGCAGCGTAAAGCCGAGCGGCCGGATTGATTTTAAAACCAAACCGCCCCGCGGCGGGTTGGCTGGCAACGGTCGTCAGGGCGGCGTCTCATCCGGCGGAGCGGCGCGCGTCGGT
>JAEUIF010001107.1 GCA_016795185.1 Planctomycetia bacterium
TGAAACCGGACCTGCTTCCCCAGGCAGCATTGAGCCTTGAAGGCGGCAAGGTGGTCCGTTCGGAGTTGAGCGAAGACCCCGGCTTTCGCCTCCAGTACCACGTGATGAAGGACGGCAAGAGCCTGGCCGTGGTCGATGCCCGCAGCGCCGCCAGCCTCGACCTACCGGCGGCTCCCGGCACCTACATCGTCACGCTCGAACTGTTCTATCCGGGCTACAAGACAGGCACCGTACAGAAGGGCAACTTCAAGGCGGTGAGCAACGTCCTCACCTGTCTGGCGCAGGCGGACGCTGCGGGCCAAATGCGCTATACCGACGTGGGCACGCTGCGCAGCGTGCTGTTCTACGGTCTGGCGGCGGGCAAGCAAATACCCGTACCGGAACTGCCGCCGCCAGTGAAGTAAGGCAGACCCACCGACTTCATCGTGTAACCACCCGATCAGGGTGCTAGCTCGACGCAGACCACTTCCTTGTTGTCGCGCACATAGAGCCGGCCGTTCGCCAGGGCGGGCGTCACGAAGGTGGAACCGCAGACCTGTGCCTTGCATAGCTCGCGGTAGCCGTTGGGATCGTGTTCCAGCAGACGCAGATTGCCGGCATCGTCGAGCAGCAGTAGCTTGTCGTCGCCGGTGCGCACCAGGCCGGCATGGAAGAAGCCGACCTTCGGTTGCTTCCAGGCTTCCTTGCCGGTCTTGACCTCGACGCAGCGCAGGGTGGCCATTGGCTGCGGCAGCACCTGCGTCGTCACCATGTAAATGTGGTCCTTTCCGCAGACCACGGGCGTGGAGAAGTAGCCCACCAGGTCCGCGTTCTTCCAGGCTTCGGCGGTGGAAGTCTTGTCGTCGGCGTGCGTCAGCTGCACGGCGACACCGCCGCCTTTCGTCGAACTGGCAAGCAGCAAGTCGCCTGCGACGACGGGCGATGGCGAAGTGCCGAGCGGCATGTCCGATAGTGCATGTTCCCAGGCCACTTCGCCGTCGAACGGGTTCAATGCCACCAGGCTGCGCGCGTTGACGAACACCGCTTCCACGGCCGCCGCGCCTTTCTTGGAGCGATTGAGGTAGACGATGGGCGACGCCGTGCTGATCGGCCCTTCCAGCGCCTGCCAGGCCACTTCGCCCGAATCGGTATCGAAGGCCGCCACGGCGCTGGCCTTGCCGCCGACGGCGACTAGCACGCGGTTGCCGACCACCAGCGGCGAACTGGTCGCGCCGAACTTGGGCAGCGTCGCGTTCAGCTTTTTGAAGACGTCGGTTTGCCAGAGCTGCTTGCCGTTCTCGGTTTCGAGGCAGGTCAGCACGCCCGTGATGCCATAGGTGTAGAGCCGGCCCTTCAGCACGCACGGCGTCGCCTGGGGGCCGGTGTTGATGATGCTGAAGTACGGAGCGCGTCCGTAGCCGGTCCGCCATAGCACTTTGCCCGTCTTGGCGTCGAAGGCGACGACTTCTTCCTCGTTCTTGCCGGCCACGCGGGCATGGATGAATACCTTACCGCCCGCCACGATGGGCACGCTGAACCCTTCGCCGACCGTCTGCCGCCAGGCGATGGGCGGCGACTCCTTCCACGGTGCGACCTTCTCGGCGGAAGCGCCGTCGCGATTGAGTCCCAGCCATTGCGGCCAGTCGCCGGCCCAGACCGAAGTGGAAGCGACGCACAGCAGGAGGAGCGAACGCAGCCAACGCATGGGAGGCTCCATCAAAATTTACTTCGCGGCACGCTCGGCCTCGTCAGGACTGAGCAGACCGTCGCCATTCGTGTCCAACTCGCCGAAAAGTTTTTCCGGGCCGAGGAACTCGCGGCGCGACACCAGGCCATCGCCGTTGCGATCCATCTTCTGAAACCAGGCCGGGCCGCGCGGCGTCGGCGTTGTTGTTGTCGCGGTGATTGGCCGCGCGGGACGCGAGCTTGGCTTGCCGGGGGCCAGGCGCGCCCGCAGCTGGCGAGGAAATTCATCACGACTAATCCGGCCGTCGCCATTGCGGTCGAAGCCGCGCAGCCGCTCCCAGGCGGTCTGCAATTCCTGGAGCGACAGCCAGTCGTCGCGGCGCTCGTCGAGCAGATCGAACAGTCCGAGACTCTGGTCGGCTACCGACAGCGAGACGAAGCTGGCCGCACCGAGCGCGTGCAGGTCGAGAAAGGCATCGAACTCCTTGCTCGACAGCTTGCCGTCGGCATCGCGGTCGGCCAGCAGGAATAGCGCGGCCAGGGTCGGCGCATCGGTGACCTGCTTGCGTTCGAGGAAGCCGCGCTGGTCCGAATCGGCCGCTTCAAACTGCTGGCGATAGAAGGCGTGCAGGCCACGCACGCTGCCATCGGCCGGGCCAGTCAGGACTTCAAGTGTCACGCCGCCGGCATCGACCAGCAGGGTTCGTTCGTCCGCGCGCCGTGCCCCGACGGGCTTTACCAGTTCGCTGCGCGGCTGATCCGCTGTCACTTTCCCCAGGCGCACGACCACTTCGCGCTGCGGCGGTTCACGGAGCAGGGCCTTCAACTTGCCTGCGTCGAACTTGCCGCCCGCCGCGTAGTGCGCCAGCACTGCACGGGACGATATCTCGGGCAAGCCGCTATCGAGCAGCGGCAGAAAGCCCAGCGCTTCGAGAGTGACATGTCGCGCTGGCACGGCTTTCGCCGGACGGTGCAGCAGGAGTTCGTCGGGCGTCAGCCATTCGTTGCCGTCGAGGTCCAGGCGGCCCAGCGTCCGTGAGGCTTGCTTCAATTCATCGGCGGATAGCCGACCATCGCGGTCGAAATCGAGCAGGTGCAGGAGCACATCGGTCAACGGCCCGGCCTGTCCGTGGTCGGCAGCTGGCAGCACCTGCACGCGCTCAAAGCCGTAGCGCTCGGCGAACTTCGTAAACTCAGTCCGGCTGACGCGCCCATCGCGGTCGGCATCCAGGCGGTCGAACGGCACCGCTTCGCTCGCGGCTTCCAGGTTCAAATTGCCTTGCAGGAATGCTTGCAAAAACTCGATGCTGGGCACACGCGCCGCCTCGGACTTGCTCAGTGTGCCATCGTTGTCGTGGTCGAGGTCAGCGAACAGTCGGTCGAGGTAGCGACGCCATACAGCGCTAAAAGGCTGTCCGTCGATCTCGACGCGCCAGCGCACCACGATGGGTGCCTGATCGGCCAGCAGCACGACATCCAGCGCGTCGCCACTCTGGGGGCGCGGTGCGTCCGCGCCGGCCGTCAGGCACACCGTCAGGAAGCAGATGGTGATTCCGGACCACCTCACGGCAAGACCTCCCGCACCGCTTCAGCCCCGGCGTCGGCCAGGCGGATCGGTCGGCCGACGTTCGACAGGTTTTGCTTGGCCGGATCGACGCCCAGCGCCCGGCAGATCGTGGCCATGAAGTCGGGCACCGGCACACGGCGTTCCTCGACCGTGGTGCCGTCGGCGCTGGTCTTGCCGACCACCTGCCCGCCCCGAATGCCGCCGCCGGCCAGCACAGTGCTCCATGCGGTCGGAAAGTGGTCGCGGCCGACCTGCCCGTTGATCTGCGGGGTACGGCCAAACTCACCCATCCAGACAACCAGCGTCGAATCGAGCAGACCGCGGTCGTCCAGGTCGCTCAGCAGCGTGGCGAAAGCCGGATCGAGTGTGTTGCTGAGCCGTTGCACGGCGTCGAAATTGCGAATGTGCGTGTCCCAGCCGCCCAGGGCGACCTCGACAAAGGGCACGCCGCGCTCGACCAACCGTCGTGCCAGCAGGCAGCCCTGGCCGAACAGGTTGCGGCCGTAACGGTCGCGCAAGCGACTCGATTCATCGTCCAGGTTGAAAGCGCGCGCCGCCGAGGGCTTCATCAGGCGCACCGCGCCTTGCCAGGCTGCTTGATGGCTGCGCGGGCCAGCATCCGGATGTTTTGCCACGAAGTCCTGGTCGAGACCGGCCAGCAGTTGCACCCGGCCTTCCGCCTGCGCCGGACGGACACCAGTCGGCAGCGCCAGGTCCTGGACCTTCAGGGAACGTTCGCCCGCTCCCGATTCGCCATCGCTGCCCACTGCCAGCGGCGCAAAACGCGGCCCGAGGAAGCCCGCGCCGTAAGCCGCCGGATTGACCCCGCGCCCCGGCGCGATGCTGACGAAGTTCGGCAAGTCGGCGTCCGGCTCACCCAGTTCCTTGGCCATGAGCGCGCCCAGCGGCGGGAAGTCGATGGGCGGCTGCTGGACGTAGCCGGTGCGCAGGTGATAGGTCGCCCGCCCGTGGTCGCCTTCGCGCGTGCTCATGGAGCGAAGAATCGCCAGCCGATTGGCCTGTCGCGCCAGCTGCGGCAAGTGCTCGCTGATCTGGATGCCAGGAACCGAAGTACTAATCGGCCGAAACGGTCCACCGTTCTTGTGTCCCGGTTTCAGGTCGAAGGTGTCGGTCTGCGCGGGACCGCCGGCCATCCAGAGCAGGATGCACGAACGGCGGCGTCGGTCATCCGCCGCGGCAGCCAGCGCGCCGAGCCAGCCGGACACCGACCAGCCGGCTACGCCCAGCGCCGACAGATGCAGGAAATCGCGGCGGGCGAGTAAACGAGTGCGGTCAGCGCTCATGGCAGCGCTCCTGGTGATTGTGAACGAATTTCGCACAGGGTGCCATGCCCACG
>JAEUIF010001413.1 GCA_016795185.1 Planctomycetia bacterium
CGCACAGCGGACCCTACAGAATTCTGTAGGGTCCGCTGTGCGGACCGCTCCAGCCGGTCGCAAAATGCTCTAGCGAACGCCAATCAACAGCCTCCCAGCAAAGGGGAATCGGACGCGAAAGTTTTCGAGCCATCGCCAGGCCACGGCGGGGTTCCACTTCGAGTCACTCTCTCGAAGGAACCCCGCACCATGCGACCGTTGCATTATCTCTGCCTGTCCCTCACCGGCGTCCTGTTCGCGGCCAATTCGGTGGCCGCCGCCGACGAAGCGAAGCGGCCCAACATCGTCTTCATCCTGGCGGATGACCTGGGGATCAACGACCTCGGCTGCTACGGCCGGGCCGACCACCGCACCCCGCACCTCGACGGCCTGGCGCGTGCCGGGGCGCGCTGCACGGCGGCCTACTGTTCCCAGCCGATCTGCTCGCCGACGCGCGCCGCGCTGATGACGGGCAAGACGCCGGCCCGCTTGCACCTCACCACCTTCCTGCCCGGACGGCCGGATTGCCCGTCGCAGAAACTGCTGCATCCGGCGATTCAGCAACAGCTGCCGTTGGCGGAAAAGACCGTGGCCGAGTGCCTGAAGGAAGCAGGCTATGCCACCGGGTACGTCGGCAAATGGCACCTTGGCAACAAGGGTTTTCTGCCCACCGACCAGGGCTTCGATTCCTACCATCCCGGACAGGCGAACACCAAACCTTCCGACACCGAAGGCGGCAAGGGCGAGTACGGTCTGACGGCGGCGGCCATGCAATTCATCGAAGCCAACCGCGAGAAGCCGTTCTTCCTGTACCTGTCTCACAACAACCCGCACATCCCGTACACGGCCGCTGAAGCGCGGATCAAGCAAAACAGCAAGGCATTCGAGCCGACCTACGCCGCCGTGATCGAGACGCTCGACGACGCTGTCGGCCGGTTGCTGGCCAAGCTCGATGAACTGAAGCTAACCGACCGCACGCTGGTGGTCTTCACCAGCGACAATGGCGGGCTGCACGTGCCCGAAGGGCCGCACGCCAAGATCACGCACAACACGCCCTACCGCGCCGGCAAGGGCTATCTCTACGAAGGCGGGGTGCGCATCCCGGCGATCGTGCGTTGGCCCGGCCGCATCCCCGCCGGGCAGCAGCACGCGACGCCGGTCATTTCCGCCGACTGGCTGCCGACCCTGGTGGACTTCGCGGGAGCGAAAGCGCCGGCGGGCCTCGACGGCGTGAGCCTCGCCGGGTTGCTCACCGGCAAGCAGCCGCTGGCGGAGCGCCCGCTGTACTGGCACTTCCCGCACTACACAAATCAGGGCAGTCGGCCCGCCGGGGCCGTGCGCCAGGGAGACTGGAAGCTGATCGAGCACTACGACGACGGCAAGGTCGAGTTGTTCAATCTCACGAAGGATGGGGGTGAAACCACGGACCTCGCGGCCCAGGAAGCCGACCGGGTCAAGCAATTGCGCGAACGGCTGGCCCAGTGGCGGAAAGAAGTGGGAGCACAGACGAACGAACCCAATCCGAAGTTCGAGGCAGCGCTGTTTCGTCAGCTGTACGTCGATGTCGAGCCGTCGCGTTATCAGCCGGCGAAGGCCAGCGAGGCGGACCTCGAACGCATGCTCGCCTGGCGGAAACTGATGAACGGCGTGCTACCCAAGAAGAACCCGTGAGGGCTCGTTCGGCCACCGACCCCTGAGAGTCTGTCCCCTCGCCCCTTGCGGGAGAGGGGTTGGGGGTGAGGGGTAAAAAG
>JAEUIF010001175.1 GCA_016795185.1 Planctomycetia bacterium
CAGAAGAGGATCTTGTGCTGGTAGGCTCCGGGCACCTGGAAGTAGTGGAAGATCAGCAGGAAGACGAACAGGTTATCGACACTGAGCGATTTCTCGATCAGGTAGCCGGCGAAGAAATCCAGCGACGATTTCGGAGCGCGCCAGTAGTAGAGGAACACGCCGAAGAGCGCGGCCAGCGCGATCCAGACCGCGCTCCAGGCCAGAGCTTCGCGCACGCGGACGACATGGGCTTTGCGGTGAAACAGGCCGAGGTCGAGCCCCAGCATCAGGAAGACGAAGAGATGGAAGAGGACCCAAGCCCAGTGTTGTTCGGTCATACGCTATCCCTGCATCCGGAAGACGGCGACGCCTGCGTGCCGTTCTCGATACAGGAAAGATAGGGGGGAGGTGAGGGGGACGCAATGGCTCGTGGTTAGTGGTCAGTGGTCAGTCGCCAAATGGCCGCGGCGCTCTCCGTTTGGCAACTGACGACTAACCACTGACGACTGACTACTCACTCAACCTGGGGCATCCGGTCGTCGAGGGCGACGCGCAGTGGCGTGGATTCGACGCGGATGTCGCGCGTCTGCATCAAACCGGAGCTGAACCGCACCTGTACGCGATAGTGGCCGGCCGGCAGCGCGAAGCGAGCGACGGGCGGACGCTGCCCGCCCCGGCCGTCGCCGCCGCTGATGCACTCGCTGCCCAGGCACTGGCCGGCGCGGTCCAGCACGCGCACGCTGCTGCCCACCACGCCCAGCGGCCCGGTCACGGCCAGCGTGACGGGGGTATGGCGGCTGCCGAAGGCCGGATCGCCCAGCAGCACCAGCGAATCCTGGCCTTCGTTGTTCAGCACCAGGTCGAGCTGGCCATCGTGGTTGACGTCGACCAGGGCCAGCGCCTGCGTGTTGTAGATGCGGTGCTCCAGGCCAATGGCAGCGGTGGCATCCTCGAACTTGCCGTCGCCGAGATTGCGGAAATAGCGGTTCGGCCCCTTCAGGCAACCGACGACCAGGTCGAGTTTCCCGTCGTTGTCCACGTCGCCCCAGGCGGCGCACGTCGCCAGGCCGATGGGCTTCGCCAGGTCGCCGCTGCGTCCGGTCACGTCCCGGAAGCGCCCCTGGCCGTCGTTCTGGAACAGTCGGCCCGCGCCCTCCTGTTGTGGGACGAACAGGTCGGGAAACCCGTCGCCGTTGAAGTCGCCGAAGACCGGGCCGACCTTGCCCGTCTGATGCGTGATCCCGCTGCCGCGCGCGACGACGAAGCCCGTCTTGGTGTTGAGCAGCAGCAGGCCGTTGTCCGCGCTGTAGAGCACGTCGGGTCGCCCGTCGCCGTTCACGTCGCAAACGGTGAGCGCATCGCCCTTGACGTTGCCGCCCGCGCCGTCTTCCCCCAGGCCCGCCTTCTCGGAAACATCCTCGAACGCCAGCTCGGTAGGCGCGGGCGGCGCCTGATGGGGATTCACCAGGGCGAAGTACGCATTGGGCTTCACCTGATTGCGGTACAGGCGCAGGCCGTGAAAGCCGTTGGCCAGCAGCAGGTCGGGGCGGCCGTCGCAATCGTAGTCGAGCCAGCAGGCGGCCGTCAGGTTGTACGAAGGCTCCTTCGGCAAGCACTCGCTGTCGTCGCGAAACGCTCCGCCGCCCAGGTTGGCGAACAGCTTGGGTCCGCTGGGCGTCGCCAGCAGGAGGTCTGGTCGGCCGTCGCCGTTGTAGTCGGCCCAGACCGCGGCACGGCCACCCAATGTACCCCTCTCCCCCTGCGGGAGAGGGGCCGGGGTGAGGGGCTGATTCGCCGCCGCGCTTACCAAGGGCAGTTCGCTCCAGAAGTCGCCGCCATTTTGCAGGAGCGAGATACGCCCGGCTCCCAGCAGGCAGAGGTCGAGCTTGCCGTCGCCATCGGCGTCGATGACGGAAACCGCCTGGGCCTCGGCATCGACCCGGCCCAGCGGCGAACCGTGCGAGAAGCCCGGCATGCCGCCGATGCGGCTGAAATCGTCGCCGCCCAGCGCGGCGAAGTCGCGCTTCGGGTTGTAGTCGAGCAGCTTCAGGCTGGCTTTCAGCCGCTGCACCTTGGACTTGCGCAACCGGAGGTCTTCGGGCGGCGCGTCCATCAAGCAAGGGACGACCACTTCCTTGCCGGCGAGGATGGCGTTGCAGGCGCCGATCAGCCGTTCGGGTTTGCCGCTGAAAGTCCGCAGCACGATGGGCTCGCCGTGGCTGACATTCCACCATTGCCAGTCGGCGGTGTTGCTGGCGTACCACAGGCCGTCGATGTAGGTATGGCCCCAGCGGTAGCTTTCCAGCGCGAACATGGCCGTGGTCTTGCCGACCTCGGCCCAGCCGAAGATGTGCTGCCGTTCGGGCAGCGCCGCCGGCACCACCTGGCGAATGACCTCGGCGGGCCACTTGCCCTTGGTCTCAGAAACCTTGCGCCAGACGATGACGCCCTTCTCCCGATCCACCTTCTCGACCTTGACGGTGATAACGTGCGTGGACCAGTGGCACATCATGCCCAGGCTGGCGGGCGGTCCACCGATGTAGGCCGGCGCCGGCCGAGGTCCGACCAGCAGCACGATCCAGAGGCATGGCACGAAAGCGAGGCCCAGCCAGCGACGAACGCGCATGGAGAATTCCTCCCACAGCAAAGAAATGCTGCCGGAACGAACGGCGACCCGGCGAGAGGGGATTACAGGCCGCGAGGGCGAACCCCAGTCATTACCCGATGGGGCGAAAATGCAACGGGGAGTTTCGATTTGTTCAAGCGTTGCTCGTGCTTCAATACGAACTGATAGCTGACAGCTATCAGTTTTACTTGCCAATGCAAAAGCCGCTACTTCCCAATACAAAACCGGCTGAAAATGCGGTCGAGCAGATCGTCGGTGTAGACGGCTCCGACCAGTTCGCCGAGTTGGTCCAGTGCGCCGCGCACTTCCACCGCGAGCAGTTCGGGCGGTTCTTCAAACAACACCATTTCATGGCCGCGGCGCAGGTGCTCCAGGCATGCCGCGACGTGGCTCCGGCAGCGACTGAGGCTCGGAGCCAGCGGCGGCTGAGCGTGGGCACGGGCACGGATGGCTAACGCGCTGCGCAGTTCGTCGAGGCCCGCCCCGGTGTGCGTGCTGGTCGCCAGTCCGTCGTCCGTTGGTGTCGCCAGGTCGCACTTCGTGGCGATGGGCAGCACTTCCTGCGCGGTGGGCGGCGCTGGCGGCAGTTCACCGGCGACTTGACAAAGTAATATCAGGTCCGCGTTCTCCGCGGCGGCGCGGCCCAGGTGCTGGGCTTGCTCTTCGATGGTTTCGTCGGCGGACTGCCAGCCGGCGGTGTCCACGATGTCGAGCGCCGTGCCGTCGAGGTCCAGGCGCTGCACCAGGTAGTCGCGCGTGGTGCCCTGCTCGGGCGCGACCAGGGCGCTGCCGCCGGTCAGCGCGTTGAACAGGCTGCTCTTGCCGACGTTGGGCGGCCCCGCGATCACCACGCGAAACGGTCGGCCGCTCAGCGAACGCTGGTCGAGTTGTTTTTGTAAAAGCGTCAGCTGGGCCAGTCCCTTCGCCAGTTGCTTCAGCAGTTCCTCGGGCGCGATGAAGTGGATGTCTTCCTCGGTGAAGTCGAGGCCCGCCTCCAGATCGGCGAGCAAGTTGAGCAAGTCGTCGCGCAGGCCCACGAGCGGCGCGGTCATGCCGCCGGCCAGTTGCTGCAACGCTTGCCGTAGCTCCTGTCGGCCGTTGGCCTCGATCACGCCGAGCACCGCTTCCGCGCGAGGCAGATCGAGCTTGCCGGCCAGGAAGGCCCGCAGCGTGAACTCGCCCGGCAGCGCCGCCCGCGCACCGCGCCGTAGCAGTTCCGCGATCAGCAACTCCACCAGTGGTGGACACGCCTGCACGTGCAGTTCGACGACTTCCTGTCCGGTGTAAGTCCGCGGCGCGGGGAAGCAATAGAGGTCGGTCGGCAGCGAGGCCGCGATGCCCGGTACGCTCACTGCCCCCTCATAGGCCCGACGTTGTCCCGGTTGCAGTGCTTGCGGCGCGGTGAAGACGCTGCCGGCCAGCGCCAGGGCTTCCGGACCGCTCAGGCGCACGATGGCCCGCGCGCCGGTTCCCACGGCGGAAGACAGGGCTACAATGGTGTCCGCAATGTCAGTCTGCATGATATGGCCTTGCGCTCATTGTACTTGCGTCGGACAGTCTCGCAATCCGCCTGCCCGGCTCGGTCGTCTCCATTTCGTAGCGCACGAATTTCGCGAGATTTTTCAGTTACGGGATAGGCGGCGGGCATTCTCTCGTGTGACCTCCAACGAAAAGGTGTGGCGATGGCCCAGCAAACGTTCGGCGCGGTCCTCAGTTACCTGCGTCGCCTGACGGCCCCGGAGTCATCCGCCGGCAACGACCGGCAGTTGCTCCAGCGCTTCCTGGACAGGCACGACGAAGCCGCCTTTGCCGCACTGGTGCAGCGGCACGGCCCGCTGGTCCTCGGTGTCTGTCGACGGTTGCTCGACCGCGACGCGGACGTGGAGGACGCCTTCCAGGCCACTTTCCTGGTACTGGTCCGCCGGGCATCTACGTTGTCCTGGCAGGAGTCGATCGCCCCCTGGCTGCATCAGGTGGCCCGGCGCGTCGCTCTGAAGGCCCGTGCCAGCCGGGCGCGCCGGTACACCGAGAGCCTGCCGGCCGATGAAGTGCCCGCACCGCCAGCGGAGACGGACATGCACGCCTGCGAACGTCAGGAGCTGCGCCAGGTCCTTGATGAGGAACTCGAACGCTTGCCGGCTCGCTACCGCGCTCCGCTGGTGCTCTGCTTTCTCCAGGGTAAGACCCACGAGGAAGCCGCCCAGGAACTCGGCTGGAAGCGCGGCTCCATCGCCTACCGACTCGGCCGGGCGCAAGACCTGTTGCGGGACCGGCTGCTCGGCCGGGGTGTGGCCCTCTCGGCCGGACTGGCGGCCCTGCTCGCCACCGAGCGCTCCGCCTCGGCGGCGGTGCCCAGCACCCTGGCGCAGCGCACCGGCGAGGCAGCGAGCCTGTTCGCGGCCGGCGACGCCGTCGGCTTATCCGAGAACGCATCCCAACTCGCGGAAGGAGTGATTCAAACCATGCACGTTTCCAAGCTCAAAATCGCCTGCGTCGCGCTCGTGGCCTTC
>JAEUIF010001253.1 GCA_016795185.1 Planctomycetia bacterium
GAAGCGGTCCTCGATGCGGAAGATGCCCGCCTGAAACGCGGTCAAATCGTCCAGGGCCGCGCCGAAGTAGACCTGCCGTTTCTCGTCGTTGCCCTTGCGGGTGATGACCACGCGCGGCGACGACACCAATTCCGCTTTCTTGAAGGCGGTATTGCGGGCCAACACGTCGATGGGCGCATAGAGGTGCTTGCCGGTCAGCGGGTCGAGGCAGGCCACCCGACCGCCGGAAGCCGCCACGAACAAACTGTAGCTCTCGCCATGCTCGCCGCCGATCAGTGCCGGCGCGGCGACGATTGGACTGCCGAGGTCCTCCTTCCAGACTTCCTGTCCGTCACGGCGATTCAGGCAGTAGACATGGTGGTTGCGCGACACGGCGTAGACGTGCCGCCGATCCACCGCCGGCTTGGCCAGGATGCTGTCGGAGGTGTCGAACCTCCAGAGTAGTTCGCCGGTGTCGGCCTTGAGACAGAGCAGCGAACCGTCCGGCTTGGCCGAGTCGCTTTGCAGCATGTTGCCGTTGCCCGTGCCATAGAAAACCAGGCTGCCCTGCACCGTCGGCGTGCCGAAGACGGGCAACCGACTCGGCTGCCGCCAGATGGGCTTGCCGGTGGCCGTGTCCAGGCAGAACATCCAGACCTGGTCGCCATAAGCCGAGCCGCCGTAGAGGCGGTCGCCGACCACGGTCGGGTTGGTATCGACGTGCAGGCCGGGGAAGTGCCAGACCTGCTTGCCGTCCTTCGCGTCCACGCAGTAGACGCCGTCGTCGCCCGCGCCGAAAAAGACCTTGCCGTCCGCCACGCAGGGCGTCGATTCGGTGTGGCTCTTGGTCTGAAACTCCCAGACTTTCTTGCCGGTCCTGGCGTCCAGGCAGAACATCTTGCAAAAGGAATCCTGGTGATAGCCCTCGCCGATGTAGATACGGTCGCCGTCCAGGCACGGCGAACAAAAGACCTGCTTCATCTTGCCTTCATCGTCGAAACTCCAGATTTCTTTACTGGTGGCGCGGTCCAGGCAGTAAAGCCGACCGAAGGCCACGAAGCCGGCACGATGGCCGACGGCGGCGTAGATGCGGTCCTCGGTCACGAGCGGCGTCGAATGGAGGCTGCCGGGGTCGGCCGCCTGGAAAAAGAGTGTGCTGCCGACGAATTGCGGTTGCAGTTCATCTTGCACCAAGTTGGGATCGATGGCGACGGGGTTGATCGTTTCAGCCTTGCTGAAGCCCGCCCAGGTGATCCCCACGCAGGTCAGGCAGAGCGCCGCCAGCATGAATGGTTCGAGCGCCACCGCGGGCCGCCTGCGCAGGTCCGGCGGATTGGCTGGTGCTTCCAGATCGCCGAAGCCGGCGCTCTCGCCGCCCAGAGTGACACCCGCCAAGAAGCCGGTGTCCGCGCCCGTGAACGCCGCCACGGTTTCGGGCAGGGCAGGCGCCTCGATGGCCGGCGCGCGGCTCAGCGCCCAGCGATCGTAAAGGATGGCCAGCGTCCCGGACCAGACCACCGCCGAGACGAGCAACATTTCCACCCAGCCGGGCAGCAACAGACTGCCCGCGCCCCAGGCGTAGCAGACGATGCCCAGGCCCACCAGGCTCAACAGCTGATAAGCGACCACTTCACCCCGCGCGGGCATGCTCGTGGTGCCGGCGGCGAGAGCAGCGCGGTGCCGCCGGATCGCCCAGACCGTGCCGAGTAATGTGGTCAGGCTCATGAAGCTCCAGAGCACCACGGGCGGTCCGACGAGCGAGGTCCGGAACCAGTCGTAGCCCGACAGCCAGATGTGCAGCAGGTAAACCATGCTGTTGATGCTGGCCACGGTCAGCAGGGCCATGTAGCGCTGCATCACTTCCTTGGGCGAGCCGAAGAGCGTCGGAAACAGCATCGACAGGATGGCCAGCGGGCCGCCGATCGCCACGGTCGGAATCACACCGAAGACCGGGCCATCGGTGCGGCGAAACTCGGTCTTCTTGGGTGTCTCGCCGGCTTTCAACTCCGGGCCGACGCCGGGCTTCTCGTCCTTGTTCCATTCGGGCGGGGCTTTCTTCTTGTCGATGCCATCGACGATGATCTGGCGCAGGTCCTTCGTCGTGCCCGCGTACGTCCGGCGCAGGTAGGGCTCAATGTTGGTGAAGCCCCAGGCGTCCTTGCTCGGGTCGGCGTTCAGCGCCTGGAACCAGGTGCCGTTGGTGTAGATCAGCGCCATGTACTTCTTGTCGGGCAGCCGCGACACGAAGACCACCACGGGCAGGTCGTCGGCCAGGCGCTTCAGGAGTTGCGGCAACTCCTTGGCTTTCTTCGATTCCTCGGTGCCTTCGAGCACGACGCGCAGCTTGTCGAAGTCGGGCTTCTTCTTGTTGAGGACTTCCTCGACCTTCAGGACCATCGTCGCTTTTTCTTCGCCGGGGTTCAGCTTCTCGACCCTGGCGACGAAGATGTGCGGCGTGTAGGCCAGGATTTCCTTGAGCGGCAGGGGCTTATCGATGACCGCGTGCGCGGTGCTGCTGGAAAGCAGGAAGCCGAGACCGGCGAATAACAGGAGCAGGCGGGCTAGACGACCGTGCATGGCAGGAACCTCGTCGTGGCAGCGAAAGTTCGGTGTGTCGAGTTTGATAGAACAATTAACGGGAGGCGGGAAAACGTTACCGATCGACCGTTTGCGGTTTGGGCCGCTTGCGGCTTAGCACGTTGCCGCGTGCTAAACCGCAAGCGACTCGAGCGCAAACGGCGTTGCACCCCATCTTAACCGCCACCGACCCAATCGCAACGTACTGACGTGCCATTTTTGTCAAGCCGGCTTTCCCTGTCTGCCACATTGACAGGAAGCGGCTCGGTTTCAGCTGCCAATCGAAGTCGCAAGCCTTTTCAAAAAAGCAACTTAGGACGCGGCTTGTTTCCGGCACAGCCGTTGCAACACGCCCCGCGTCCCGAATAACGAGTCATTCAAGCTGCCTGCGGTTTGTCGCAGGCTCTGATGCACCCCGAACGAAGTCAATGATCCGTATCGAAAGGAGATGCGTGGATGGGGGCCAAGAAACTGATCTACAGCGAGGAAGCCCGGCAAAAACTGCTCGCGGGCGCCAGCAAGCTGGCCCGTGCGGTGCGCTGCACCCTGGGGCCGCGCGGCCGTAACGCCGTCATCGATAAGGGCTGGGGCGTGCCGAACGTCACCAAGGACGGCGTCACCGTCGCCGAGGACATCGAGCTGGAAGACCCCTGCGAGAACATGGGCGCGCAGCTGGTCAAGGAAGCCGCCAGCAAGACCAGCGACGTGGCCGGCGACGGCACCACCACTGCCACCGTGCTGGCCGAGTTCATCTACCGCGAGGGTCTGAAGGCCGTCGCCGCCGGCGCTGACCCGATGGCCCTGACCCGCGGCGTGCAGAAGGGCGTCGAGAAGGTCATCGCCGACCTGCGCAAGATGGCCGAGAAGATCGACGACAAGGACGACAAGGAAATCACCGAGGTCGCTACGATCGCGGCCAACAACAACAAGGAAATCGGCGGCAAGCTGGCCGAGGCCATGAAGAAGGTCGGCAAGGACGGCGTCATCACCATCGACGAAGGCAAGACTGCCGAGACGGAAGTCGTTGTCGTCCAGGGCATGCAGTTCGACCGCGGCTACCTGTCGCCGCACTTCGTCACCAACCAGGAACAGGTCATCACGGAGCTGGAAAACGTCTACGTCCTCATCTACGAGGAAAAGATCAGCTCCGCCAAGAACCTGATCCCGCTCCTGGAGACGATGTCCAAGGAAAAGAAGCCGCTGCTCATCATCGCGGACGACATCGAAGGCGAAGCGCTGGCCACGCTGGTGCTGAACAAGCTGCGCGGCATCCTGCAAGTCTGCGCGGTCAAGGCCCCCGGCTACGGCGACCGCCGCAAGGAAACCCTCGAAGACATCGCCACGCTGACCGGCGGCAAGGCCATCTTCAAGGACCTGGGCATCCAGCTGGAAAGCGTCAAGGTTTCCGACCTGGGCCGGGCCAAGAAGATCAAGATCGACGCCGAGCACACCACGATCACCGAAGGCGCGGGCGAGAAGAAGGCTATCGAAGGCCGCGCTGAGATGATCCGCAAGCAGATTCCGGTCACCGAGAGCGAGTACGACCGCGAGAAGCTGCAAGAGCGCCTGGCCAAGCTGGCGGGCGGCGTGGCGGTCATCAAGGTCGGCGCTGCGACCGAGACGGAAATGAAGGAGCGCAAGGCGCTGTACGACGACGCCCTGCACGCCACCCGCGCCGCCATCGAGGAAGGCATCGTGCCCGGCGGCGGCGTGGCCCTGCTGCGGGCCGCCCAGGCGCTGGAGAAGCACGGCCTGGAAGACGACCAGGGCATCGGCGCGGATGTGCTCCGCCGGGCGCTGGAAATGCCCTGCCGGCTGATCGCCGAGAACGCCGGTCTCGACGGCACCGTGGTCGCGGCCAACATCAAGAAGGTCAAGGACAAGAACCACGGCTACGACGCCGACAAGGGCGACTACACCGATCTGCGCAAGCGCGGCGTGGTCGATCCGGTCAAGGTCACGCGCAGCGCCCTGGAAAACGGCGCGAGCGTCGCTTGCCTGCTGCTGACCACGGAATCCGTGGTCGCCGACATCCCCGACCCCGACAAGAAGGACGACCATGACGACCACCACGGTGGCGGCGGCATGGGCGGCATGGGCGGCATGGGCGGCATGGGCGGCATGGGCGGCATGGGCGGCATGGGCATGGACATGTAGTCGATTTCAAATTTCAGATTGCAGATCGCAAATTGACGGACATGCCGGTTTGCGATCTGCAATTTGCGATCTGCAATTTTCAAAGGAATCAACATCATGGCGAAAGAGAAGGAAGTGAACCTGAAGCTGCGTCCGCTGGATGACCGGGTGGTGGTCGAGCCGCTCGAAGCGGAAGAAAAGACGGCGGGCGGCATCCTGCTGCCCGACACCGCCAAGCAGAAGCCGCAGCGCGGCCGTGTGCTGGCCGTCGGCCCCGGCAAGCTCCGCGACAGCGGCGAGCGCGCCACCCTGGCCGTCGCCAAGGGCGACGAAGTCCT
>JAEUIF010001268.1 GCA_016795185.1 Planctomycetia bacterium
GCCTGAAGGCGGAACTACGAACGCGGTTTCCGGCACGGTGGTTGCATTTGGAATTGATCCATCAGGCCAGTCCACCACTTGCGGACGGAGGATCGAACCATGCCGCGCGGCGACAAGTCGAAGTACACCGACAAGCAGAAACGCCAGGCCGAGCACATCGAGGCAGGCTATAAGGAGCGCGGCGTCCCCGAGGACGAAGCCGAGAGCCGCGCCTGGGCGACCGTCAACGCGATGAGCGGCGGCGGCAAGCAAAGCGGTTCCGGTCGCGGCCGGAAGACCAACAAGGCCCCGGCCCGCAAAGGCGGCCAGCGCGGCGGCGCGGCCTCGGCAGCCCGGCCGGCGACGGCGCGCTCGGCCTCGGCGCGGAAAGCAGCCCGCACCCGCGCCCGCCGGCAAGCGAGTTGATGCCATTTCAGGGTCGGCATTTGCTCAAACGTAAACCCGACGCAGCAGCTGGGCGGCGGTGTCGTCGAGTTGCTCGCCCCGGCGAATTTCGTCGAAGCGGGCGAGCAAGTCTTCGGGGCGCAGGCGGCGCTTCTCCGGGCCGCTCAGGTCGTGGACGATCTTGCCCCGGCTCATCATGATGAGGCGGTCGCCCAGGTTGGCGGCCTGCTGCATCGAGTGCGTGACCATCATGGTCGTGAGCTTGTCGCGGGCGATGACCTGTTCGCTGACCTTGATGACTTGATCCGCGCTCTTGGGGTCCAGTGCCGCGGTGTGCTCGTCGAGCAATAGCAGGTGCGGGCGTCGCCAGGTGGCCATCAGCAGCGTCAGAGCCTGACGCTGGCCGCCGGACAGCGTGCCGATGGGGTTGTCGAGGCGGTCGTCCAGACCCATGCCCAGGCTGCGAATGCGTTCCTGAATCTCGGCGCGGCGCGCCGGGCTGGTGATGTGTTGCAAGCCGCGCGACAGCCCGCGGCGCGACGCCAGCGCCAGATTCTCCGCGATCGTGAGATTCGCCGCCGTGCCGCTGAGCGGATTCTGAAACACCCGGCCGATGAGCGTCGCCCGGCGCTGCTCCGGCCAGTGCGTCACGTCCTGGTTCGCCAGTTTGATCGTGCCCTGATCCACGAAGAAGGTGCCGGCGACGGCGTTGAGCAGCGTCGTTTTGCCGGACCCGTTCGTACCGATGACGATGACGAACGAACCATCCGCGATGGTCAGCTCGACGCCGCGCAGCGAGTGGACCTCGTTGGGCGTGTTCGGAAAGAACGTCTTGTGAATGCCCTGAATTTCAAGCATGTTTGGCCCCCGTTTGCCGGCTTTTCAAGCCGGCCAGCAGGGCGGGCGCGACCAGCGCGGCGAAGAGGAAGACGGCGGTAATCAGCTTCATGTCGTTGGGGTTCAGCCCGGCGCGCAGCACCAGGGCTTGCAGCAGGCGGAAGAGCAGCGAGCCCATGACCGCGCCGACGAGGGCCAGCCCGAGGTGGTGCTGCCCGCCGACCAGCGCTTCGCCCATGATGACGCTGGCCAGCCCCCAGACGACCATGCCGATGCCCATTTGCACGTCGGCGAAACCCTGCTGCTGGGCCATCAGCGAACCGGCCAGCGCCGCCAGGCCGTTGGCCAGGGCCAGGCCGGCGATCATCATGCGATCGACATCGACGCCCAGCGCCCGGCACATCTGGTCGTTGTCGCCGGTGGCGCGCAGGGCCGTGCCCAGGTCGGTGCGAAAGAAGGCGAACAGGCCGACGCCGATGACGGCGACGAAGATCAGCACGCCGGCCAGCACCAGCAGATCGGCGACCGCCACCTCCCAGCTGCCCAGCCGCGTGCGTGCATCGGCATCGCCGGCCAGCGACGCCGTCCAGTTTCGGACGTAGCCGACCAGCGACGGCGCGCCCTGCAAGGCCACGTTGCTCTTGCCCATGACGCGCAGGTTGATCGAGTACAGCGCGGTCATCACCAGGATGCCGGACAGCAGCTGATTGATCTTGAACTTGGTGTGCAGGATGCCGGTGACCATGCCGGCGAGCATGCCGGCCAGCACGGCGACGGGGGTGGCCAGCAGCGGGCTGACTTGCGCCGTCAGCAGCACCACCGAAACCGCGCCGCCCAGGGTCAGCGAACCGTCCACCGTGATGTCGGAGAAGCGCAGGACGCGAAAGGACACGTAGACGCCCAGCGCCAGCAGCGCCAGGATCAGGCCCATCGTCCAGGACGCCAGCAGCAGGCCCATCGGAGCTCCTGTTCCCGAAGTTCGTAGTTCCGCCTTCAGGCGGTCGAGCGACTCGGCCGCCTGAAGGCGGAACTACGAACAAGGCTACCTGTCTTCCCGCACGTCGCCGAGCGGGCTGAACCAGCACGCGCCGCGCAGGAACTCGCTTTCACCCAGGCCAGTCAGCGGCCGGTCATCCGCGAGCAAGTGCAGCATGCCCTGGAAGGTCAACTGCTCGAACAGCGACGCCACGGTTGCGCTCAACTCCAGTTCGCCGCGCGGCAGCGGCCGGTACGAGAACGCGGCGGCGTGGCAGTGCCCAACCAGGTTCGCGCCGCCCAGCGGCCGGACGAAGCGCGCCAGCGGGCCACCATCCCCGCGCGCCGCGATGCCGGTCACCAGGGCGACGGAGCGCGGATAGGCTCGCTCGGCGGTGAAGCTCAGCCAGTTGCGCACATCGGGAAACGCGAACAGGTCTGCCGTCGCCTCCCGGTCGGGTGAGCGCTTCAAGGCCGCGCCCAGCAGGCCAGCGGTCTCGGCCAGCAGCACGAAGCCAATGCGTTCGGTCTTCATCAGGTCAAGACAGGCATTGAGCAGCGCGCTCAGCGGCACGACGCCGGTTTCCGCCTCGGCCTCGAAACGCACCAAGCGCGACAGCGGTCCTTCGCAGACGACTGCGTAGCAGACCTGCAATTCGGGGATGGCAGCGCCGGTAGCCAGCAGGTAGTCGGGCACGTTGGTGCCATCCGTCGGCAGGTAGGCGGCAGCACCGGCGGCGGCGAGGAACTCGCCGAAACGCCCCTGGCAATCGTCGAAGGCATGACCCAGCGCACCCAGGCCCACGGCCAGCGTCTGCCGGGGAAAGGCAACCTTGCGACAGTCAGCGGCAGTGAACCGGCAGCCCGGCAGCAGTTCCGGGTTGCCGACCAGGCGACACTGCAAGCTGCCTTCCGCGAGATGAAAGACCGTGAAGCTGAGCTGCTCGCGCCGGTAGTGCAGGGCGGTGCGGGCCACGGCGGCCTCCGCCGGGCGCGGCGGCGCAGCTGTGGTTTGCAGCAGCGCATCGACCTTGGTCAGCGCCAGCACTTCCTTGACGGGCGCTGAGGGATGGGCGATCTCGAACCGGCCGCGAATGCCCGCCAGCTGCTTGTGGCTGGCGATCAGCACGCCCAGCCCGGCCGAGCTGAGATAGGAAACGTCCGCCAGGTGAACGCGGATATGATGGGTGCCGGCGCGGACGAGGTCGTCGATGGTCTTCTTGAAGTCGCTGGACCAGTAACTGTCGAGCCGCCCCTTGACGTGCAGTTCGATCCAGTCCCCATCCTGGCGGCGTGTGATTTCCATGAGGTGCGGACTGACCTCTTCTCCCCTCTCCCCCGGCGGGAGAGGGGGTG
>JAEUIF010001275.1 GCA_016795185.1 Planctomycetia bacterium
CAAGGCGGTCACACGTTCTCCCGCAGCTTGCGCCGCTGAATCTTGCCCAGGAAGTTCTTGGGCAACTCCTTGAGGATTTCAATGTCCTTCGGCCGCTTGTGCTTGCCGAGGTGCTCAGCGCAGTGGCGGTGCAACTCGGCCAGGTCGAGGTGGCCGTTCTTCGGCACCACCATCGCCTTCACCAGCTCGCCGCGTTCCAGATCGGGTACGCCAATCACGGCAGCCTCGCCCACGCCGGCATGGCGGAGCAGCACTTCCTCGACTTCGGCCGGATAGACCAGAAAGCCGGAAGTCTTGATGATGTCCTTCTTGCGATCGACGATGCGGAAGAAGCCGTCGCGGTCGCGGGTGGCCAGGTCGCCGGTGTACAGCCAGCCGCCGCGCAGCGCCCGCGTGGTCTCCACCGGGTTATTGTAGTAGCCCTTCATCACCTGCGGCCCACGGATGGCCAGTTCGCCCACCGCTCCCACGGGCAACTCTTCCTGCCCGGTGGCCTGGTCCACGATGCGGGCTTCCGTGTCGGGCAAGGGCAGGCCGATGCTGCCGGGCCGGGCGTGCTCGGTAAGCGGGTTGACGTGCGTCACCGGGCTGGCTTCGGACAGACCGTAGCCTTCCACCACGGACTTCGCGCCGTAACTCTCAAACTCGCGGCGCACCGCAGGGTCGAGCGCGGAAGCGCCGGACACCACGCCCTCGATGCACGACAGGTCTTGCTTCTGCTCGCGCAGCCGGCGGTTGAGCGCCGCCAGCATCGCGGGCACCGCGGGCACCATTTCGATGCGATAGCGCTGAATCAGGTTCAGCATCGCCGCCGGCTCGAAGCGCGGCCAGAGGTGGACCGTCCAGCCGCCGACCAGGCTCGACAGCAAACAGACCGACAGGCCGTAGGCATGGAAGAATGGCAGCACGCCCAGCACGTTGATGGCGCGTTCGTGCAGCCGGCTCCAGGCATGAATCTGATAGGCGTTGGCGATCAGGTTGCGGTGCGTTAGCATCACGGCCTTGGGGGAAGCTGTCGTGCCGCCGGTCGGCGCGAGCAGCGCCACATCTTCTTCGGGCACGATGCGTGGCGACAGCGTGCGCGGCCGGACGCGCGCTAGATGCTCAAACAAATGTATGTGGGTCTCATCACGCAGCCGCAGCGGACCGTGCCGCCGCAGCCTTTCCAGGCGATAAAGCCAGCTTTTCCAGCCATCCAGCTTGGGCGCGAGCGAAGTGACGACGACATGCTCCAGCGGCCCCTGCTCGATGGCCTTCGCCAGCGTCGGCGCGAGCAGGTCGAGCGTGACCACGATGCGGCAGCCGGTGGCTTGCAGCCATTTTGAGATTTCCTCGGCCACCATCAGCGGACTGAGTTGCAGGACGGTGGCACCGGTCAGCCAGGTCGCTTGCAGCGCCACGATGTATTCAGGAATGTTGGGCAACAGCATGCCCACGCGCTCGCCTGGCCCCGCGCCGAGGTCTGCCAGCGACCGCGCCAGCCGGCGCGATTGGTCCGCCAGCTGAGCGTAGGTCAAGGCCCGATTATAAAGCGTGCAGGCTGGCCGATCCGGATAGCGCTGGCTGGCGCTTTCGAGCAAGCCGCTGAGCGGGCCGCCGGGGTACGTCAACGACGACGGCACGTCCGGCGGATAATCGTTCAGCCAGGCCCGCTGCCAGAGCGGGACGGACGGCAGCACAGGCCCGCTACCGGGCCGCAAGGGCTCCATGATCGTACATCTCCTTCCGGTCGAGCAGAGCGAGGAGTGACTGGAGAGCCGGTGCGAAAAGGGGACGGGACTCGTTGTGCGAAGCACCCTATGGGCCGTTCCGGCAACGAGTCCCGTCGCCTTTTCGCACCGGCTCAATGAGGTGTCGCCGGGGTGTGTGACTGGTGCAGGCGTCCGCCGGCCAGGTTTCACCGGACGCCCTACTCGGAACCCATGTCTCCTCCATCTCTATTTTAGGTCGCCGTCGGGGTCTGGACAAATGCGCCGGTCGGTTTTACCCAGGTGCGACCGCTGGCCTGGTCGGCAACTTCCGCACGGCGGGTACGACCGTCCATCCGCCGCGCGTTCTGGAGGTTCGACCGCGCCGATAGTGATGATTCCGCGTGGGAAAATCGTATGATAGGACACTTTGGGAAGCGCCCCACCAATCAGCCCTTGTTGATTTTCACCGTGTCTGGTTCGCGACGCTTCGGAGAAGCGTGGAGTCTCCACGCTTCTCCGAAGCGTCGCGAACCGAGAATAGACTCTCACAGCCAACGCAGGTGCGACCGACCATGACCACGGCACCCCTTTTGCAAAGCAACATTCCCGGCTATCCGTGCCGGCGCGGCAAGGTGCGCGACATCTACGACCTCGGCGACCGGCTGGCCATCGTCGCCAGCGACCGCATCAGCGCCTTCGACTGGGTGCTGCCCACCGGCATTCCGGACAAGGGCCGCGTGCTCACTGGCCTGACGCGCTTCTGGCTCGACCACCTCGGCATCCCGAATCATCTGCTGAGCCTGAACCTCCAGGACATTGGGCCGGCATTCGCCGAGCGCAGCGCCGAGTTGCAGGGCCGCACCATGCTGGTCCGCAAAACGCAGGTGACGCCCATCGAATGCGTGGTGCGCGGCTACCTGGTCGGCTCCGGCTGGAAGGAATACAAGCAATCGCGCTCGGTCTGCGGCATTCCGTTGCCCGAAGGTCTGCGCGAGGCGGATGCGCTGCCCGAACCGATCTTCACGCCGGCCACCAAGGAAGAAAGCGGCCACGATATCAACATCAGCTTCCAGAAGATGGTGGACATCGTCGGCCGGGAACTGGCCGATACGCTCCGCCAGCGCAGCCTGGAAGTCTATCGCCGGGGCGCGGACTACGCGCGCGGTCGGGGCATCATCATCGCCGACACCAAGTTCGAGTGGGGCACGCTGCCCGACGGCGAAGTGATCTTGATCGACGAGGTGCTGACGCCGGACAGTTCGCGCTTCTGGCCGGCCGACGTCTACAAGCCGGGCAGCAACCCGCCATCGTTCGACAAACAGTACGTCCGCGACTGGCTGGAAACCACCGGCTGGGACAAGAACAGCACGCCGCCCGAGTTGCCGGCCGACGTGGTCGCCGGCACGCAACGCAAGTACCTGGAAGCCTACGAACGCTTGACGGGCACGCCGTTGGTTTGACCGCTCGCGGTTTAGCACGGAGATTCACCAACCCATGTCCACACCCCTGCGCTTGCTCATCATCGGCGCCCACCCGGACGACGCGGACTATGCCGGCGGCGGCATCGCTGCGCTGTACCGCGCCGCCGGCCACACGGTCAAGATGATTAGCGTCACCGATGGCGCGGCCGGCCACCACGTCAGCCCCGGTCCCGGCATGGTGCAGCGCCGCCGCCAGGAAGCCGCCGCTTCCGGCGCGGTCATCGGCGCGACCTACGACACCTGGGACAACCCCGATGGCGGGCTGCTGCCCACCCTGGAAAACCGCTATCAGATCATCCGGCTGATTCGCGGCTTCAAGCCCGACCTGGTGCTGACGCACCGGCCGAACGATTATCACCCCGACCATCGCTACACCAGCCAGCTGGTCCAGGATGCAGCCTACATGGTGACGGTGCCGGCCGTCTGCCCGGACGTGCCGCACCTGCTGCGCGACCCGGTCATCGCCTACTTGCCCGATGACTTCCAGAAGCCGTACCCATTCCAGCCGTCGGTGGTGGTGGATATCGGCCCGGTAATCGAGCAGGTCGCCGACATGCTGCACTGCCATCAGTCGCAGTTCTACGAATGGCTGGCCTACAACCACGGCCATCTGGACCAGGTGCCGGCCGGGGAAAAGGAACGTCGGGCGTGGCTCGGCCAGCAGCTGCGCACCCGGCTGCGACCGCGTGCGGACAAGTACCGCCAGCAACTGATCGAGACCTATGGCCCGGAGCGCGGCGCGAAGATCGAGTACATCGAGGCGTTTGAAGGCTGCGAGTACGGCGCGCCGCTCGACGCGGCAGCCAAGGCCCGTCTGTTTCCGTTTCTGCCGAAGAAAGGCTGATATTCGATGTGTCAATGTACTAACCCGCAAGCGGAGAATCCTTCGCTTGCGGTTTAGCAAAGTCGTTGAACGTTATTTTCCCGGCATCCCTGGCATCTGGCGCGGATCGGTGATGGGAATCAACTTGGCGACGGGGACCTTCTCGTTGCCGCGCACGACCACGTCCAGCTGCACCGAGAAGAACAAATCCTGCCCGGCGAAGTTGACTGGCCCCTGCGCCAGCACACGCAGCTTGGCGTCGAAGATGGTGATGACCTTCGGCCCCTGGCCGGCGACCTGCTCCCAGGCTGCGCCACGCGGGTTGATCGGCTGCGGAATGCCGGGGGTGATCTTGCCGTTCGGCGCGATCGAGGCCGTCTGAACGTAGATCGAGATGCCCGTATCGTTGCGAAAGGCGAACCAACCCACGTTGCGCTGCATCGCCACCTGCGCCCGTCCGGGCGTCGCGCAGACCAGCCACAGCATGGTGGCGGCAACGATGATGGCGAAGAGCTTCCGCATGGTTGGTTCCCGGCTTCGTGCCGTTATCCTAACATACTTCCAGTTCGTGGTTTATCGAAAACCAGGCAGCCAGGCAACCCCGCTATCTCCGCCCGGTACACCCTGGAAACGCTGTCCGCAACCGAACTTGCGCGGCTTTTTGACCGACCGAGCACATCTACCGCCTTGCCGCTCCACTGGCTGCACGACGCAATGGCACTTCCATTCGCAAACTATTTCGAGTAAAAGGCTTGCGGAAAAAGTGCGGGGACGGCCCGCGCAATTGCGGACTGTCCCCGAACCACGTGGACGAGATCGGCTTCGTCGCGGCATTGCCGAGGGCAAGCGCTGCGTGGCACCAGGGCTCGACGTCCGGCCCCTTGCGCCGCGCCGCTCACTTCTTGCCGATGCAATACAGGAACTTGTCCGAACGCAGATAGAGCCGGCCGTCGGCGAGGGCGGGACTGGCGTTGAAGGTGCTGCCGTCCGCCAGGTCGTTGACCGCCAGTTGCTCGAACGTCGGCTTGGCGGCCACCACGAAGGTCTTGCCCTGGCGGGTCACGTAGAAGACCTTGTCTTCGGCCAGGACCGCCGCCGCGTAGACCTGGCCCGCGCCCTGGATGCGCTGCTCGTACACCACCCGGCCCGACTTCAGCTCCGCGCAGTAGGCCATGCCCAGCCCCTCATGCATCCAGTAGAGATGGCCCTGGTGCAGCACTGGCGAGGAGACGTTCGAGCCCTTGTTGCCAGTCCAGAGGCGGTGCGTCTTGGTCACGTCGCCCTTACCGCCGGCGCGCACCGCCAGGGCGCCGCCCGAACGGCCGCCGATGCAGTAGACGATGCCGTTCTCCGCCACGACGCAGGGCACCATGTACCAGCTGATACCAGTGTCGCAGGTCCAGAGCTGCGTGCCCGTGTTCGGGTCGAAACCGAGCACCTTGCCGATGATCGGCACCACCAGTTCGGTCTTGCCCTGGTCCACGTTGACCAGCAGCGGGGTGTTCCAGGCTTCCTTGACGCCCTTCGCCCGCCACTTCTCCTTGCCGCTGCGCTTGTCGAGCGCCACCAGCGATTCGCTTTCCACGCTGGCGTTGACGATCACCAGGTCGCCGTGCAGGATCGGCGAGGCGGCGGAGCCCCAGCCGTTGAGGTTCGAGCCGACATCGGCCTGCCAGAGTTGCTTGCCGTCGTGGTCGAAGGCCAGCACGCCGGACTTGCCGAAGAAGACATAGACGCGCTCGGCATCGACGACGGGCGTGTTGGATGAGTAACCGTGGCTCTCGCGGATGGTCGCCTGCTCGGGCAGCTTGGCGGGCACTTCCTTGCTCCAGAGCACCTTACCGTCGGCGCGGTTCAGGCAGAGGACCTGCCGCTTGAGGGCCGACATATCGCCCTTGCCCTGGCCGGGCACGTTGAAGCCGCTGTAGGTCGTCAGGAAAATCTTCGAGCCGAAGAGGACCGGCGTCGAAGCGCCCGGATTCGGCAGCGCCGCCTTCCAGACGAGGTTCTCCTGCTGGCCCCACTTCACCGGCACGCCCTTGTCCGGGCTGACACCCATGCCGGACGGGCCGCGAAACTGCGGCCAGTCGGTGGCCGACAGCGGCGACAGGCCGACCACGGCTAGCCCGACGACAGCGGCGACCCAGCGCTGATGACCCGTGAAGTGCATCAATGGCTCCCAGTGCAAGACATGAATGACGGCAATGACCCCATGAACGGTTGATTCATGAACCATACTCTTCAATCAGCCACGAGGCAATTCGGGCCCGCA
>JAEUIF010001312.1 GCA_016795185.1 Planctomycetia bacterium
ATCCGCCCACCGAGGTGCAGCGCGTGCAATGGCTCGACGCCTACTATCCATTGCTCATGGAGCGCGGTCTGCCGTGCATTCGCACCGCGCTGTTGCCGCTCGCCGATCAACTGATCGACGCCCTGCAATCCCCCGACGACGTGCAAGCGCGCCTGGGCGAAACCTTGCAACCCGCACTGACGGCGGCCCAACTCGACCTGCGCCGCGGCCTTTACATTCGCACCTTCCTGGCCTCGCTGCGCAACACGCACCCCGCGTACTATTTCGCCCACACGCCGAAGGAACTGCACGGCACCTGCTTTCGCGTGCTGCAAATGATGCGCGGTAAGAACGATGTCGGCGGACTGGCGCTGCGCGAGTACGTCTCGCTGGAAGCCATCGACTTGCCCGCCGACGGGCCCGGCGTGTCGGCGGTGCAGGTCCATCACGAAATGCGTCTGACGATATTCCAGGGCAAGCTGCTGATGGCCAGCTTTCACGGGCCATTCTTGCAGCTGTCACTCGGCCAGCAGGACCGATTGCGCCAGGCCTTTGCCGCACGCGCACCGCGCACGGCCGTATTGGCCGACTTATCACGGAGGTTGCAACAGGCCGGCCTGCCCGATAACTACGTTGCCGATGTGGCCTTCCTGAGCAACGGCCAGCCCGTCCTGGTCGAACTCAATCCCTTCTATTCCGCCGGCTCGAACGTACCCGCAGCGCGCGCCTGGCTACTGGTCAACCTGGGGGCAAAGCTGGCGGAACAGGCGGGCTATGCGCCGACGCTCAACGAACGTCTGCGTGAGTTGGCTGCACATCTGGCGGGTGCGCCGTTGTACAGTGACGGCGTGTTTCTGTTCGGTGCAGATTGCATCTAAACTCTAACCTGCCCCATAAAACGCTTCCGCCGGTAGGCCCGTCCGCTGCTTCACCAGTTCAACGATGGCATCCACTTCCGCGTTGCTGAGCGGGCCGACCCAGCTTTCCGCCGGCACGCGCGCCACCGTGTAGACTTGCACCAATTCGATACGTCCACCGGCCGCCTGAATTTCATTCAGCCGGTCGCAAAACGCGGCCAACTCCTCGGCGGACGGCGGCTCGCCGTGCATCTTCAGAAAGAGCGACTGAATCACCAGCGGCCGGCGGCGAGCCGCTTCGGTGATGTTGTCGAGCACCCGCTGCAATGGGATCGTCGTGCGGTCCACGGCGCGGTAGTAGTCTTCCGTGCCCGCTTCCAGCTTGGCCCAGATTTCGCCGTGGTTGGCATCCAGCACTTCGAGGGCTGCCCGCACCGGCGGATGGTGCAGGCGCGTCGCGTTGGTAATCAACACGATCTTCGCGGCGTCCAAACCGCGCCGCCGGCGCAGGTCCGCGACCGCCTGCACGATGGACAGGAACTCCGGGCAGGTCGTCGGCTCACCGTCGCCCGAAAAAGCGATGTCGTTCAGCCGGCGCAGCGGAGCGGGAGTCTGCCGAAAACGTTCGTGCTCGTACAGCGCGCCCGTCTGGATCAGGTCGAGCAGCGCTTCCAGTTCGGCGAGCAGTCGAGGTACATCCACGTCGCGGACGACTGGCGGCGTGGCGCGGTCCACCTGGCAGTAGATGCAATCGAAGTTGCAAATTTTGTCGGGGTTCAGGTTGACGCCCAGGCTGACCCCCTTGCTGCGCCGCGACAGCACGGGATAGACGTAGAGGTTGTCCTCGAAGCGCCGCCGGTGATCGCGGTGCAAGGGTTCGGTCAAGGTCAGCGGTTGCCGTGCGTTGGTCATGGTTGCCTTCCGGTTGCGTTTCCAATCTATTCTATCCACCTCCACCACGCTTCGCGGAGTGCTGTCGAGGTATCGCGGTTCACGCGCCGGTAATTGCTTGCAGTCAAGCCTCCGGTTCGCTATAGCGAGACGCTCGCCATGATCCGTCGCGACTCGTTCGGAGGACTGCCTTGAGGTGCGGCCTCGGCAGCTTGCTGGCCCTTTGGTTGTGCTTGCAGTCGGGCTGGGCGTGCGCGCAGGGCATGCTCGATGCGCGGACCTGGCGCGATTTCCCCGCGGAGGCAAGCCGCACGAACTGGGAAACACCGGCAACGCTGCTCGATTTCCACGACGGCTATTGGCCGCTCAGGGCCCCTGCGGTGCCGGAACCCTCGCCCCTGCTGTTCTTGCCTGAATGTGAAACGCGGCGCGTTCCGCCGCCCGATTGGCTGCCGCCGCTCTGCCTGGGCCACGATGATCTCGATACCTTTACTGCGCTCAGCCAAGGTCAGGCCCTGCTCGATGCGGTCGCGGAATTCGGTCTCGATGCCGGCTGGCAGCGCTCCACGAAACGTTTGCCGCAAACCGGTGACCAGAGTCTATCCCTGACGGACGTCGACCTGAAGGTCCGGCTGCTGGAGGAACAGCAACTGCAATGGCACGTCGGCTTCGGCATGCAAGTGCTCGACCGCGCGCAGGACTTCTACCTCGGCTACGCGCTCACCACGGCCTTGCACCTGCGTGTGGCAGAGCAGTTCGACATCTCCGCGCAGGGCGAAGTCGGCCGGGTCGACGCCGCCGGTGTGCGGCATGGCCGGGCCAGCGTCGGCGTGTCGAGCCGACAGTTGCCCCATCTCGATGTCTACAGTGGCTTCGATTTCTTTGAGATCGGCTCGGAACGCTGGCGGGTGCCGATCTTTGGCATGCGCTTCAAATTCTGACCGTCCACCCTCGCTTTCGTTCTTGGTTCCGCCTGCACGGGTTTCACCTGGCCGTTGCCTGTTCGGCGACGTGCCAGGGGACCATCGATTCTTGGCACCCCGCGAACGGGAAATACTGGCCGCGACACGCGGCAGGGGCGCATGGCGTCGCGCTCGTCGCTGGGGAAACCCGCGACGCCTGCACGCTGGGGAGACACTGCGCTCCGACGCGGGAAAAAGCAGGTATCGGCGCGGCGGTGGACCGCGTTGGCCATACAATAAGGAGACCTCAGTAGCCAACCTGTGATTCCAGCCATGAGGGAACTTTCATGCCGAAGCTTAGCGTCGAAAACGTCGGCACTTTTGATGTGCCCGCCGGCAAGCGGCTCGTGCTGGCGCTCGAAGACGAGGCGAAGGTCGATCAGCTGCACGCCTGCGGCGGCAACGCCCGCTGCACCACCTGCCGCGTCGAGTTTGTTTCCGGCGAGCCCGACAAGATGACCGAAGCGGAACAGAAGGTGCTGGCGGCCCGCGGCCTGAGCGGCGTGCGGCTCAGTTGCCAGATTCTCTGCGACGGTGACATGAGCGTGCGGGCCATCAGTCGGCTCGCTGGCAGCGGACGCAAGGACGCGGGCGGTAAGCCGACCGACGACCTGCAACCACAGCCGGTGAACTGGGTGGCGAAGTGACGGTCGAAGCGATAAATCGGCGCGGTTCGTTCGCGCGGGAACGGAACTTCCCTCGGGGCGGGCGGGTTTAACTTTCAGGAAGCCCATGCGAGGAAGTGCGATGGTCGCGAACACGCTTGTCAATTTCTTGCAGCAATTACGCGACAGCCAGCTCCTCACGCCGGCTCAGCTGGCCGAAGCGCAGCGGCATCCGCTCGCCAAGGGCGACGACGGTTTGCCGCTGGCCAAGGAACTGATCCTGAAAGGCTGGCTGACCGCCTTCCAGGCCAAGCAACTCCTGCAAGGCCAGGGCAAGGACCTGGTGCTGGGTTCGTACCGGCTGCTCGATTGCATCGGCGAAGGCGGCATGGGCCAGGTGTTCCGCGCCGCGCACACCGCGATGGGCCGGGTGGTGGCCCTGAAGGTCATCCGCAAGGACAAGCTGGCGAGCGCCACGGCGGTGCAGCGCTTCTACCAGGAAATCCGCGCGGCGGCGCAGATGATCCATCCGAACATCGTGGCGGCCTTCGACGCCGGTCAGGTGGGCGATACCCTTTACTTCGCGATGGAGTACGTGGACGGCATCGACCTGTCGCGCCTGGTCAAGGAATCCGGGCCGCTGCCGGTGGCGGAGGCGTGCGAGTACATCCGGCAAGCGGGGCTGGGCTTGCAGCACGCCCACGAGAAGGGCCTGATTCACCGCGATATCAAGCCGGCGAACCTGCTGGTCTCCAAGTCGCCTGGCGAGCAGGTGGGCACGGTCAAAATCCTCGACATGGGTCTGGCCCGGCTGCAAGGGCCGACCGACGAGCCCGACAAGGGCCTGACCCGTGTGGGCGCGGTGGTCGGCACGCCGGGCTACCTGGCCCCCGAGCAGGCGATGAACGCCCGCGGCGTGGATTGCCGGGCCGATCTCTACAGCCTGGGTTGCACGTTCTTCTACCTGCTGACCGGCCAGCCGCCGTTCCGTGGCGAGAACCTGAACGAAACGCTGCTCAAGCACCACACCGACGCCCCGCCGCTGCTGGCCAAGTTCCGCTCGGACGTGCCCGGCAACGTCGAGGCCATCGTCCGCAAACTCCTGGCCAAGAAGCCCGAGGACCGCTACCAGACCCCCGCGGAACTGGTAGCGGCCATGCCGGCGCTGGTGCTGCGCAAAAAGAACGCCGCGACCATGCAGATCAAGGCGCAACCGCCGTCACCCAGCGAGGTGACGCCGTCGCCGAAGGGCACACTGCCGCCCTTGCCCGTGGCCATCCCGGTCGCCGTGCCGCGCCAGTCCGGCGGCCGAAAGCTCCAGCTGGCCATCGTGCTGCTGCTGGCCATCGGTCTGACTGGAGCGCTCGGCGCGGGCCTGTTCTTTGCGCTGTCCGGCGATAGTGGCACGGCGCAGGCCACGAACCGGAACTCGGCGGTGACGTACCCCTTCACCCCGCGCGCCGAAACCAAGCCCGCCGTTCCACCCACCCGGCCGCAGGAAACCCGCCCGACGCCGCCCCCGCCCGACCGCGCCGACCCGACCGGCACCTGGCGCTGGAGCCTCGGCTTTGGGGGCAAAGGGCGCGACATCACCCTACGGTTGCGCCTGGACGGTGACCGGCTGACGGGTAGCATGCCCAGCTCAGAAGGCGGCCGCGAGTCGCAGATCGAGGAGGCCCGCTACCGCGACGGTGAGGTGTCCTTCAAAGTCACGCGCGAACGCGACGGCAACAAGTTCGTCATCCGCTACCAAGGCAAGGTGGAAGGCGACCACATTCGGGGCAAAATGGAGTTCGAGGGCGGTTCCAGCCGCTCCCGCGACTGGGAGGCGCACCGGGTGCGCGACTGAGGACTGGTTCCGCTAGCTGTACACTCCTGATCCCACAATACTGAACGCCAGAACACATATCCAGGCCGATTTTCCTTTCGCGGAAGAATTTCCCAAAAATGGGTCCGGTTTGCGGGCCGGCGTCCGTTGACCCTCTCTGGAAGGTACTTTCTCGGTCGAGCGAAGGGGTG
>JAEUIF010001329.1 GCA_016795185.1 Planctomycetia bacterium
GGGACTGACGCCGTTGTGTTGCGGGCCGCGCCAGCCGGGCCAGTCGGCGGCGAACAGCGAGCCAGCGGTGAATAGCATCAAGGACGCCAGTGAGGTGCTCTTGGCGGGAATCATCGCATCTATTTCCTGAATTAGCCAATAGCTGATAGCTGTCAGCTATCAGCTATTCAAGTTTGAGAATACCCGTCACTTCGGCAGCGCGCTCTTCAAGGAAATGCCCTTGCCGGACAGATCGACCACGCGCAGCAAAAATTCCCAGTTCGGTTCGTTGTTGGTTGGATCGCCGGGAGCTTGCACCACCTTGACCAGCACCGTGTTCTCACCCGCTTTCAGCTTCACCTTGAAGCGATGGCGGTCGAGCCGGATGCCGTTGCGGTACTCTTCAAAAGCGAACTCCTTCTTGCCGTTCACCCAGACCGAAAAGTTGTCGTCGCCCGCGCCGCGGAACTCGACCTCTTGCTCCTGTTCTACGTGGAACTTTGTATAGGCGTAGCCCACCGCATCCTCGACCACACCCAGGGCCTCGGTGAGGTTCACCAGCACGACCCGCGCCGGCAGGCCCGAAGTGGCTTCCTTCGCCTGGTAGCGCTTCCACTCCAGCCTGCCGGACTTGCCGGGCAGCTTCGCGGCCAGGTCGATCTTCTCCTCGGGCGGATAGACGGTCTTGAACCCCTTCTTGAGCTGGCCGTCGAAAGGGCCGATTAGATACCAGTCGGTGAGGAAGCCAAAGTGCTCGGCCAGGCTGACCGCGATGCCGTCCGCCTTGAGGTCCACGGCCAGCTTCTGGGCCTGCGGCACGTCGCGGCACGCGGCGAAGGCCCGCCGGAGCATGGCGCGCGACTCTTCGGGATTCTTCGTGATTGCTGCCTTCTCGCGCAGGGCCTCGACCGCTTCGTAGCTGAACTCGGGATCGTTCAGCATGTCGGTGAACCAGAAGAGGGCCTTTTTCGTGGTGGGCTTGACCTCGAAGACCACATCCAGCGCCAGCCGCCGTGCCCGGCCCTGGTTCTTGACGTTGCGGGCGAAGTCGAGCAGCGCGTCGGTGTCGAGCTGTTTGCCGCCGTTTTTCAACTCAGTGTCCACGATGCGGTCGAAGGCGGTGCGCAGCCAGTTGGCGACCACGGTATCCGGCGTGTTCATCGCCTGGAGCAACTGGGGCAACACGGCTGGGCCGGCGGCGACCAGGCGGTCCCAGGCGGCGCGAGCGGCCGGCGAGTTGACGGTCTTGTGTTGCGCGACGGCCTGGATGTCCTTGAACAGCGCGGCATGCGGGTCGGCGGCTGGTGCCAGCGCGGCGAGCGTCAGCGCGAGAGCGAGCGTCGAAGCCAGACGAAGGCGCATGGGAGGCTCTCCCGAACGAGTAGACAAAGCGTGCGAAGCCGCGATCGGTCACGGTTACGGCGGCAGAGACCGGCCGCCCTCGCCGATGCGGACGACGCGGATGGTCGGTACGCGCTCACCGCCCTCGATGGGATGGCCGGCCAGCACGACGACCAGGTCGCCGACGTGGACCTGCCCCTGCGTGAAGGCCGCCAGCACGCCGGCTTGCAGCCGGTCCTCGCCGGGGTTCTTCGATTCGCGCAGCAAGAGCGGCGTCACGCCCCAGTAGAACATCATCTGCCGCATGACGGCCTCGCTGCCCACCGGCGCGATGATGCGCGCCCGGGGCCGGTAGCGCGACACGAGCTGCGAGGTCTTACCCGAATACGTGGGCGCGACGATGGCCTTCGCTTCCACCACCTGGGCCAGCGCGCACGCCCCCTGGGTGATCTGCTCAACCACGCTTTCGCGCGGCACCAGCACGTCCCAGCCTTCGGATTTCAGGTGTGGTTCGGTCTCGCGCACGATGCGGTCCATCGCTTGCATTGCCTCGACGGGATACTGGCCGATGGCGGTCTCGCCGGAAAGCATCACCGCGTCGGTGCCGTCGTAAATGGCGTTGGCCACGTCGCTGGCCTCGGCGCGCGTCGGCCGGGGGTTGTGCCGCATCGAATCGAGCATGTCGGTGGCCGTCAGCACGGGCTTGCCGGCGTTGCGCGCCTGGTGGATCAGGCGTTTCTGCACTTGCGGGACTCTTTCGAGCGGAATCTCGACGCCCAGGTCGCCGCGCGCCACCATGATGCCGTCGAAGGCTTCGATGATCTCGCGGCTGCGCTGGACGGCCTCGGGGCGCTCGATCTTGGCGAGGATAGGCACGTTCAGGCCGAGCGAGCGGGCGGCCTGGCGTAGCTCCTTGGCCGCCTCGGCCGAACGCACGAAGGACAGCGCCAGCCAGTCCACGCCGGCCCGCGCCGCGGTGTGCAGGGCGGCATGATCGCGCGGCGTGAGCGCGGGAATGTTCAGGGTCGTGTCCGGAACATTGACGCCTTTGTTGGGCAGGAGCGCGCCGGGGGCCTCGACGCGCGCCAGCAGGCGGTCGCCTTCGAGGCGCACGGCGCGCAGCTGCAACCGGCCGTCGTCGAGCAAGATGCGCTGGCCGGGCTGGACCATCCGGATCAGTTCCGGCTCGGTGACGCCGATCTCCGCGCTGACGCCCGGCGCGGCGGCGAAGGCGACCTCCCGGCCGCGCTGGAGGACCATTTCGGCCGGCACCAGGGCGCGCAGCTTGGGGCCGGGTAGGTCCGCCAGTACGCCCACTTGCCGGCCGCAGCGCTGGGTCACCTGCCGCAGTCGCGCCAGGCGGATCAGCTGTTCCTCGGGTTCGCCGTGGGCGAAGTTCAGACGCGCCATGTCGAGGCCGGCTTCGAGCAGGGCTTCCAGCACGCCGGCGCGGTCGGTGGCCGGGCCGAGCGTGGCGACGATACGGGTGCGGCGTGGCACGGGGGTCACTCCAGGGGCGGGTCGCTCCAGGATCGGGAAATCGGCGCGCTTTTACGCGGCTGCGCCATTATACTTGTTGGAGCGGCGCGCTGCCCGCTTCACCTGTTCCTTTCCCACCGGTTGATCGACGACCGTCCGATGAAGGATGCCTCCGAACAACCCTTGCCCGCCGCCCGCGCTGCGGTCCGGGAGCCGCTGGCGCCCGGCCTGATGTCGCGCGTGTTCCGGGTTCTGGGAGCGACGGCCATCCTCATGTTCCTGTACGAATGGACCAAGGAATGGTTGCGCCCCAACCTAACCGCCTGGAAGTCGCACGCCGTCACCATCGTTTTTAGCAGCGTGCTGGCCGCGCTGGTCAGTTGGTGGGTCTTCCGGCGGCACGAGCAGTTGCGGCACCGCCTGCGCGACGAGTCGCAACTGCGCGCCCAGCTTCAAGAACGAGAACGACAACTGGAAGCGCTGACCCAGCAGCTGGCCGAGGAAGGCGAACGGCGGCGGCGCACCGCCGAGGAGCTGCGCGAAAGCGAACAGCGCTACCGCACCCTGGTGGAGCACGCCCCGGAATGTATTTCCGTGCTGGACGCCTCCACCGGCAAGTTCATGGATGTGAACTCGCATGCGGTCGAACTCTACGGCCTGACGCGGGAACAACTCTATCAGGTCGGCCCGCTCGAATTGAGCCCACCGTTCCAGCCCGACGGGCGGCCGTCGGCGGAGGCGGCGCGCGCCTGGATTCAGCAGGCCCTCGACGGCGGCGCGCCGATCTTTGAGTGGACGCATCGGCATCCCGTGCGCGGCGATTTCCCCTGCGAGGTGCGGCTGGTCAGCATGCCCGGCGGCGACCGCACGCTGATTCGCGGCAGCCTGACTGACATCAGCGAGCGCAAGCGGATCGAGCGCGAGTTGCGCCGCGCCCACGATGAGCTGGAACAGCTCGTCAAGGAACGCACCGACGAACTGGCGCGAACCAACGAAGCGCTGCGCGCGGAAGTGACCGAACGCCAGCGCTCCGAGTCGCGCTGGCGCGAGCTGGTCGAGCACGCGCCGGACATCATCCTCAGCATGCTGCGCGACGGCACCATCCTCTACGTCAACCATGTGGTGCCCGGCCTGACCATCGACCAGGTGGTCGGCAGTAACGGCCGGAGCTACGTGCCGCCGGAGCAGCACGAGCAGTTCGCGCGGCTGCTCGAATCGGTGTTCGACACGGGTCAGCCGGTCGCTTACGAAGGCTTCGGCGTCGGGCCGCACGGCGCGCGGTCGTACTACGCGACCCGGCTGCATCCGGTGGTGCAGGACGGCCAGGTGATGGCCGCCACCATGATTACCAACGACATCACCGAGCGCAAGCAGATGGAGGAATCGCTGCGCCGCGAGCGCGACTTCATCGCCGCGGTGCTCGATTCGGTGCGCATCCTGGTCATGGTGGTCGATCCGCAGGGCCGCGTGCTGCGGGTCAGCCGCGCGTGCGAGCTGACGCTCGGCTACCGGCTGGCCGAACTCCAGGACCGGCCGCTGTGGGACTTGCTGGCCGTGCCCGAAGAAGCGGCCCTGGTGCGCGACGCCTTCGCCGCCTTCGGGGCCAGCCGCAAGTTTCCCGCCGGCCTGCTCGACCACTGGCGGACACGCGAAGGCCCGCCCCGGCTGCTGGAATGGACCGCGTCCGTGGTGAACGCCGCCGACGGCCGGCCGGAGCATCTCATCCTCACCGGCCTGGACATCACCGAGCGCGAGCGCGCCCGGCAGGCCCTGACCGGCAGCGATTCGCCGCAGCGACTGCTGCTCGAACAGGTGCCCGCCATCCTCTGGACCACGGACCGCGAGCTGCGCTTCACCACCGGCACCGGCGCGGGGCTGGCCCAGCTGGGCTTGCAGACGGGCCAGGGGCAGATGGTGGGCACGTCGATCTACACCTATTTTCACACCGACGATCCGGACAACCCCAACATCGCCGCGCACCGGCGCGCCCTGGCCGGCGAGCGCGCCGCCTGGGAAACCGAATGGCTGGGCCGCACCTTCCAGTCGCTTGTCGAAGCACTCCGCGACCCCCAGGGGGAAATCATCGGCACCGTCGGCATCGCCCTGGACGTGACCGAACGCAAGCAGGCCGAGGCCGCCCTGCGCGAAAGCGAAGAACGCTTGCAGCTAACCCTGGAAGCGTCGAACATCGGCCTGTTTAGCTGGCAGATTCAGGCTGGCACGATCTATTATTCGCCTCGCTGGAAGGCGCAACTCGGCTACGAGGACCACGAACTGCCCAATCGCTACGAGGAATGGTCCGAACGCCTGCACCCCGACGACCGCGGGCGCATGCTGACCACCGTGCGTGCTTACGTCGAGAAGCCGTGGCCGAACTACGAGGCCGAGTTCCGGCTGCGCCACCGCGACGGCTCTTACCGCTGGATCGTGGCGCGGGCCATGCTCGACACCGACCCGCAGGGCCAGCCCGTCCGCATGCTCGGCTGCCATCTCGACATCACCGAGAGCAAGCGCCTGGAGGATTCGCTGCGGGCGCGCGAATCCCAACTCCGCAACCTGGGCGACAACCTGCCCAACGGCACCATCTTTCAGATGGTCAAGCGGCCGGACGGTACGCGCGAAGTGCCGTACATCAGCGCCGGCGTCGAGCAGTTGTTCGGCGTCACGGTGGCGGCGGTCATGGCGGACCCCAATGCCTCGTACCGCATGATCCTGCCGGACGACATCCCGGCCATCCAGGAAATGGAACAGGAATCGGAACGCGCCCTGACCCCGTTCAGCTGCGTTTTCCGCACGCGCGGCCTGGACGGTGAGACCCGGTGGTTCCACTGCCGTTCCGCGCCGCAGCGGCTGCCCGACGGCGCGACGCTCTGGAACGGCGTCACCATCGATGAGACGGCTCGCTACCGGGCCGAGGAGCAGTTGCGCGCCAGTGAAAAACGCTTCCGGGCGCTGATCGAGAAGACTTCCGATTGCGTGACCCTGCTGGACGACCAGGGGATCGTGCGTTACGCCAGCCCCGGCATCACGCGCGTGCTCGGCTACACGGTCGAGGAGTACGTCGGCACCAACTCGTTCGACGGCCTGCATCCGGACGATGTGGAGGACAGCCAGCGGCGCTTTGCCGAGTTGCTGGCCCAGCCTGGCGGCGAAGCGCGCAAGCGCATCCGCTACCGGCACCACGACGGTACCTGGCGCTGGATCGAAGCGGTCGGCGGCAACCTGCTCGACGATCCGGCGGTCGGGGCGCTGGTCGTCAACTTCCGCGACGTGACCGAGAATCAGCGGGCCGAGGAATCGCTGTTCCAGCGCGAGCGGGAAATCCGCGCGCTGGTCGAACACTCGCCCGATGTGATCGCGCGCTACGACCGGGCGCTGCGCTACCAGTACATCAATCCGGCGGTGGAGAAAGCGAGCGGCCGTCCGCCCGCCCACTACCTGGGCAAGACCAACGCGGAAGCCGGGCTACCGGCGGCGACCGCGGCAGTCTGGGAAGTGCGCCTGCGCCGCGCGTTCGATGAACGGGCGGAACTGCACTTCGAGTCCGAGTATCCGGCGGAAACCGGCCCGATCCACTACGAATCCCGGCTGGTGCCGGAGTTTGCCGCCGATGGTTCGGTGGAATCGGTGCTGGTCGTGTCGCGCGACATCACCGAGCGCAAGCGCGCCGAGGAGGCGCTGCGCCGCAGCCAGGCCAGCCTGGAGAGCGCGCAGACGCTGGCCCGGCTGGGCAGCTGGGAGTGGGACCCGCGCACCGACTACCGCTTCTTCTCCAAGGAGCTGTACGAGATCTACCGGCGCGATCCGGCGCGGGGCGTGCCGACCGTGGAGGAATTGCTCGAGCTGATCCACCCCGATGACCGGCCGCTGATCCACGAAGCATATGGGCGGCTAGCCGACTCGACGCAGCCCGTGACCGTCGAGTATCGCAGCAACCCGGTGCTGGGGCCGATCCGCCACATGTGCTGCACCTATCACCGGCCCACCGACGGCCAGTCCACCTTGCTCACCGGCACGGTGCTGGACATCACCGAACGCAAGCTGGCGGAGCTGGCGCTGCGCGAAAGCGACGAGCGCTTCCACGCCTTCATGAACAACAGCCCGACCATCGCTTTCATGAAGGACGAGGAAGGCCGGCTGGTCTACGTCAACCGCACTCTCGAAAACGCGTTTGGCTACGGCCGCGGCGACTGGCAGGGCAAGACCGATTTCGACCTGTTCCCCTTCGCGACCGCCGACAAGCTGCGCGGCGCCGACCTGGAAATCCTGCAATCCGGCGTGCTTCAGGTGCTGGAGGAAACGGCCCCCACGCCAGGCGACGCCAAGCACTGGCTGACGTTCAAGTTCCCGTTCCGCGATTCCCACGGCCGGCTGTTTCTGGCCGGCATCGGCCTGGACATCACCGAGCGCAAGCGCGCCGAGAACCGCTTGCAAGCGGCCCTGCGCGAGAAGGACACCTTGCTGAAGGAAGTCCATCACCGGGTCAAGAACAACCTGGCCATCGTCGATAGCTTGCTCAATATGCAAGAAGGCAAGGTGCAGGAGCCGGCGGCCTCCGCCGTGCTGCGCGATTGCCGCAATCGCATTCACTCGATGGCCGCCATCCACGATTTTCTCTACCGTTCCAAGAACTTCTCGCGCATCGACGTGGCCGCCTACTTGCAAACGCTCTGCGTCCATCTGTTCCGTTCGTTCGGCGCGGCCGAGCGGCGGCTGGTGCTGGACCTGGACGTGGACAAGCTGGAGCTGGACCTGGAGTTCGCCGTGCCGGTCGGCCTGCTGGTCAACGAGCTGGTGACCAATTCCCTGAAGCACGCCTTCCCGGACGGTCGCGCCGGCCGGGTGCGGGTCGAGCTGCACCGGCAGGACGCGGACGGTTTCGTGCTGGCCGTCCGCGACGACGGCGTCGGTTTGCCCGCCGACGCCGAGCTGCGCCAGGCGCGGTCGCTAGGCTTGCGCCTGGTTCAGACCTTGAGCCGGCAAATTCGAGGTACGCTTGAAACAAGCCGGGTGGGCGGCACCGGCTTCACCGTCGTCGTCCCACAGCCGTCCGCAAAGGAACCCCCACATGGCCAGGACCAAAGTGTTGCTGGTGGAGGATGAGGGCATCGTCGCCCTGGACATCCAGGAGCGTCTGGAAACGCTGGGCTACGCCGTGGTGGCCGTGGCCGATTCCGGCGAGCAGGCCGTCCGCCTGGCCGGCGACCACAAGCCCGACGTGGTGCTGATGGACATTCGCCTCAAGGGCGACACCGACGGCATCGCCGCCGCCGAGCAGATTCGCGCCCGCTGCGGGCTGCCCGTCATCTACCTCACCGCCTTCGCCGACGAGGACACGGTCGCCCGCGCCAAGCTCACCCAGCCGTTCGGCTACCTGCTCAAGCCGATCCAGGAACGCGAGCTGCGCACCACCATTGAGATGGCCCTGTACAAGCACCAGGCCGAGCAGCAACTGCGCGCCAGCGAAAGTCGCTACGCCGCCACGCTCAACAGCATCGGCGACGCGGTCATCGCCGTGGACCGCGGCGGCTGCATCACCTTCATCAACCCGGTCGCCCAGCGCCTGACCGGCTGGACGCAGGACGAGGCGGTCGGCCGGCCGCTGAACGAAGTGTTCCACATCGTCAACGGCCAGACCCGGCAGCAGGTTGAATGTCCGGCCCGGCGGGCGCTGCGCGACCAGGCCACGGTCTGCGTGGACAAGGACACTCTGCTGCTGGCGCGCGACGGGCAGGAAGCCTGGATCGACGACTGCGCCGCGCCGATTCGCGGCCAGGGCGACGACGAGGTCAGCGGCGCGGTGCTCGCTTTCCGCGACGTGACCGAGAAACGCCGCACCGAGGAAGAACGGCAGAAGCTCGAAGCGAAGTTGCAGCAGGCGCAGAAGCTCGAAAGCCTGGGCATGCTGGCCGGCGGCATCGCTCACGATTTCAACAACATCCTGATGACCGTCATGGGCTACAGCGACCTGGCCGTCCGCGACCTCGCCGCCGCCCAGGACAAGCTGGAGCAGGTCATGCAGGGCGCCCGCCGCGCCGCCGACCTGACCAATCAGATGCTGGCCTACGCCGGCAAGAGCAAGCTGGTGCCGCAATCCGTGCAGCTGTCCGAACTCGTCCAGGAGATCGGCGACCTGCTCAAGGTCTCCATCTCCAAGAAATGCGTGCTGCACATGCGCCTGGCCGATGGCTTGCCGCTCGTCGAGGCCGACGCCACCCAGCTGCGCCAGGTGGTGATGAACCTGATCCTGAACGGCTCCGAGGCCATCGGCGACCAGTCCGGCGCGATCACGGTGCGCACCAGCGTGCAGACCTGCGACCGCGCCTACCTGGCTGAGTGCCATCTCGCCGAGGAACTGCCGGCGGGGCTCTACGTCTGCCTGGAAGTGACCGACACCGGCTGCGGCATGGACGCGGACACGCGCGCCAAGATTTTCGATCCGTTCTTCACGACCAAGTTCACGGGCCGGGGACTGGGCCTCGCCGCGGTGCTCGGCATCATCCGCGGCCATCGCGGCACCGTGCGCATCGAGAGCGCGCCAGGCCGCGGCACCACCTTCCGCGTGCTGTTCCCGGCTTTCCGCCAGCCGCTGCCCGCCCTGGCCTTGCCGGATCGAAAGTCCACATCCTGGCAGGGAACCGGCACCGTGCTGATCGTCGATGATGAGGAATGGGTGCGCACCCTGGGCCGCAAGATGCTCGAACGGCTCGGCTTCACCGTGCTGACGGCGGGCGATGGCCGGGAAGCGGTGGAGATTTACCGCGCCCATGCCGCCTGGATTTGCCTGGTGCTGCTCGACCTGACGATGCCGCTGATGGACGGCGCGGAGACCTTCCAGGAGCTGAAACGCATCCGCGACGACGTGCAGGTCGTCATTTCGAGCGGCTTCGGCGAGCAGCACGCGCTCAAGCTCTTCGCCGGCATGGGCCTCGCCGGCTTTGTCGCCAAGCCGTACACGCTCGACGAACTGTCGTCGGTGCTGCGCAAGGTGCTGAAGTAACGAATCGGCTTTCGTGGTTGAATCCGGGCGAACGCGGTGGGAACTGGTTCCTGCTTACTTGCCGGCGCTCGCATCGAGGGTCTGGCCAAACTCCGGCAACTTCCGACGGTGCAGAGGTTAGCGTCGATCCCGGCCGGTTGCTGCGGCAACTCCGAGTCTGCCAAACCGGGGTGCGGTCGTTCAAGGGCAGTCGGAACAAAACGAGCACTTTGGCGCGCAGGGGCAAAACATTGGAGTTCTGACCCCTCCGAGCCAAGCACATTGGCTTGGCTCGAAGGGTGGTCAAGTGCGATTCACCCCGCTAGCCCACCGCTCCACCGGCGTCTCGAACGTTGCAGAGACTTCTCACGATGAATCCCCTGGAACTGGTCGTCGCCTCACGCGCATGCAGGCCATGACGCTCAAGTTGCCCCTGACATGAATGTCTGCAACGGCGTTTCACGACTGCACGCCCCGCAAGTCGGCCAGCAGCTTCATCAGGGCATTCGGGTCCACGGGCTTGACCAGGTGGTGATCGAACCCGGCGGCGTGCGAGCGGCGGCGGTCTTCATCTTGCCCCCAGCCCGTCACGGCGATGAGCACCAGGCTCCTGGCCCCCGCCTGTTCCCGAATCCGGCGGCACGCCTCGTAACCGTTGAGCTTCGGTAGGCCGATGTCCAGCAGGACCACATCGGGTTGGTTGCGCTCGGCCGCCTCGACGCCCTCCTGCCCGTCGTAGGCCGTGACGGTGTCGTGGCCCATGATGCGGAGCATCATGGCCAGGCTGTCGGCCCCGTCCCGGTTGTCGTCCACGACCAAGATGCGGAGCTTCGACTTCGGCGCTGCCGGCTCCTCGCGCTCGGCCAGCGGCGGCGAGGATTCTTCGACCGCGACCGGGAGCCGCATGATGAACTCGGCGCCCCGCCCTGGCCCTTCGCTGCGGGCCTCGATCTTGCCGTCGTGCATTTCGACCAGCCGCTTCACCAGCGTCAGCCCGATGCCCAGCCCGCCTTGCGACCGCTCCAGGCTGCGGTCCACCTGGCTGAACATGTCGAAGATGCTCTCCAGCTTATCGGCGGGGATGCCGATGCCGGTGTCCTTGACCGACACCACCACGTCGCTGCCGTGGCGCTCGGCGGTCAGTCGGATATCGCCGCCCCGCTCGGTGTACTTGGCGGCGTTAGTCAGCAAATTTGAGAACACCTGGGCCAGCCGCGTCAGGTCGGCGTCTAGTGTGACCGGCCGGTCAGGCAGCACCACTGTCAGGCGGTGGCCCAGTTGCTCGATGAGCGGGTGGCTGATCTCGACCGCGCTGCTCACCACCGCATCCAACCGCACTTTTTCCCGGCGGAGTTCGATCTTGCCCCGCGTGATGCGGCTCACGTCCATCAGGTCATCCACCAGCCGGACCATCTGTTCCAGCTGTCGTTCCATGAGCGTGCGAGCCTGCTCCCGCGACCGCGACTCGTCCGACAGCTTCATGATCTGGAGGGCGTTGCGGATGGGGGCAAGCGGGTTGCGCAGCTCGTGGGCCAGCACCGCCAGGAACTCGTCCTTGCGGCGGTCGGCCTCGGACAACTCGGCGGCGACCTGCCGCAGTTCATCCTCCAGCTGCTTCCGGTCGGTGATGTCGATGCCGACCGCCTGATACTCGGCGAGCGCTCCCGCGCCGCCGCGGACGGCCATGTTCGTCCACCGCTGCCACCGCACCTCCCCGTCCGCCACCACGACGCGGTGCTCGTCCGTGTACGGCTCCATCTCGGGGGCCAGTCGCCCGATCAAGCGCGCGACGATGGGCCGGTCCTCGTCGGGGACGAGCGGAGTGAAAGTTCGGCCGATCAGTTCCTCACGCAGCTTGCCGAAGGTGCGGCAGTAGGTGTCGTTGACGAACGTGAGCGTACCGTCCGCGCGAAACCGGCAAATGAGGGCCGGGTTGCCTTCCACGATGAGCCGGTACTGGGCCTCGCTTTCCCGCACCTCGTTCTCCAGCCGCTGCCGCTCGGTCCGATCGAGCATCGAGCCGACCATGCGGACGGGCCGGCCGCCGTCGCGCACCACCCGGCCCCGGTCGAGGACGGCCGCGTAGGAGCCGTCCGCGCGCTGGAAGCGGTACTCGCCGGTCCAGAACTCCGCGCCGCTGTCGATCGCGGCGTGGATGGCGCGTGCGATTCGGTCGCGGTCGTCGGCGTGGATGTTCTCAAACCACCAGCGCGCGTCGGTATCGACCTGTGCCGCGGTGTAGCCGAAAAGGGTCCGCACGCGCTCGTTCCAGGCCACCTGGTTCGTCACCAGGTTCCAGTCCCAGATGGCGTCGTTCGCGGCTTCCCCGACCAGTCGATAACGCAGTTCGCTCTCGCGCAGGGCCTCCTCGGTTCGCTTACGATCCGTTACGTCAACGGTCACACCGTCGAAACGAATGGGGGTGCCATCCGGCGCGTAGAATGTTCGGCCGATCGCTCGCACCCACTTCACCGCACCCGTTACGGGATCGACCGTCCGGTAATCCACGTCATACGCGGTGCGCTCGTTGATCGACCGCTCGATGGCCTGCCGGGTCGGCTGTCGGTCGTCCGGATGAAGACGGTCGTAGAAGGTGTCGATCGTGACGGCGGCGTCGCGCGGCAGGTGGAAGTGCGCCTTGACGTTCTCATCCCACTGGAGCACGTCGAACGGCAGGTCGCAGTACCAGAACCCGACCCCGCTGGTCCGGCGGACGAAGTGGAACCGCTCCTCGCTCGCCCGCAGCGCCTCCTCGGCCCGCCGCCGCTCCGAGATGTCGCGGAACACCAGGACGCAGCCGACGCCGCGGCCCTGGCCGTCCCGCACCGGGGCCGCGCTATCGTCGATGGGCCGCTCCGTGCCGTCCTTGGCGATGAGGATGGTGTGGTTCGCCAGACCGACGACGACGCCGTCGCGCAGCGCCCGCACCGCCGGACTCTCGACCGGCTCGCGGGTCTGCTCGTTGACGATGCGAAAGACCGCGTCGAGCGGCTGCCCCACCGCCTCGGCGTTCGTCCAGCCGGTCAGTGTTTCGGCCACGCCGTTCAGGAGCGTGATACGCCCCGTGCTGTCCGTCGTGACGACGGCATCTCCGATACTGGTGAGCGTGACCTTGAGCCAGTCCCGCTCCTTCTGAATCGCTGCGCGGGCCTCCTGCCGCAGCCGGGCCATCTTCAGGTGGGCCGTCACGCGGGCCAGCAATTCCCGCGCGCTGAACGGCTTCACCAGGTAGTCGTCGGCCCCGGCTTCCAGGCCCTCCACCCGGCTTTCTTCTCCCGCACGGGCCGACAGCATGATGACCGGCAAGCTGCTGGTGCGCGGATTGGCCCGCAGTTCCCGCAGCAAGCCGAAGCCGTCCAGGCGAGGCATCATGACATCGGTCAGGACCAGATCCGGTGGCTGGTCCCTCGCCGCCGCCAACGCCGCCGCACCGTCCGGCACGGCCTCGACCTGGAACTGCTCGGCCAGGAGCCGGGCGATATACTGCCGCATGTCGGCGTTGTCGTCGGCGACCAGCACGCGGGGGCGGTCGTCCTCCACGCCCGCCGGCACATGGTGGTGTGGCACGGGCAGCGGTTGGTGGTAGACCGGCAGTTCGCTCCGGCCGTCGCTCTGCTCCCCATCGGGAAGCCAGCGCAGCGCCTCCTCGACGTAGGGGCCGGCTCCCGTTCCGGTGGCTGCGGCGGCACGCGCGTCGCCGATCTGATCGGGCGGCAAGTGGGCCGCACCCAGCGGCACGGTGATCGTGAACGTCGTGCCCTGGCCAACCAGGCTCTCCGCGACAACGGACCCGCCGTGCAACTTGACCAACTCCTGCACCAACGCCAGCCCGATGCCGCTCCCTTCATGCGTGCGGCCCCGTGCGTTTTGAACCCGGTGAAACCGCTCGAAGAGCTTGGGCATCTCCTCGGCGGGGATGCCGGTCCCGGTGTCCCGCACCTGGAGTTCGGCGGCGTTGCCGACACGCTTCAGGGAAACGGTGATCCCACCGTCGAAGGTGAACTTGAAGGCGTTGGAAACGAGGTTGAGGACGATCTTCTCCCACATTTCCCGGTCCACGAACGCCGGCTCGCCCAGCGGCGCGCAGGCCACGACCAAGCGCAGTCCGGCACGCTCGCAAGCGGCACGAAAGACGCTCGCGAGGTCGGCGGTGTAGGCGGCCAGGTCGGTCGATTGGAAGACGGCGCGCACCCGGCCCGCTTCAATGCGGGAGAAGTCCAGCAACGTGTTCACCAGGCGCAGCAGGCGCAGGCCGTTGCGGTTCACCACTTCCAGCTGGCCGGCGGCGGCCGGCGGCAAGTCGGTGTGACTGCGGGCCAGCAGGTCCTCGACGGGGCCAAGCATGAGCGTCAGCGGGGTGCGGAACTCGTGGCTGACGTTGGAAAAGAACGCCGTCTTGGCTCGGTCCAGTTCGGCCAGTTTCTCGGCCCGCCGCCGCTCGTCTTCGTACGCACGGGCGTTGGCGACGGCAGTGGCGACTTGCCCGGCCAGCAGTTCAAGGAAACCGCGATAGGAGTCATCGAGCGGACGCCGGGGGCTAATCCCGGCCACGATGAAGCCAGCGGCCTGCGTCTGGCCCGGTTTCGCCATCGACAGGACGACGGCCTGTTTCGACGGCTCCGGCCACGCGCCGCCCGGCAGCGGATCGAACTCGCCGGACAGGCTGTGAATTTCAACCGCCTGGCCCGTCGCGCTGACCTGGCGGAACGGCCACGGGCCGGCATGGTCTCGCAGGTTCACGGCCGCGGGGCTGAGGGCCGTACCCCGGCTCAGCCCGGTCGCTCCGGCGAGCGTGGCCGTGCGGCCCTCGGCGTCCAGCAAGTAGAGCAGCGCGAACGACACATCGCGCGGGTTGCCGCCCAGGATGTGGGCGGCCGTCTGGCAGGCTTCCTCGGCGGACCGCGCCTCGTCGGTCGTGCGGGCGGCCAGTTCTCGCAAGGTCCGCAGTCGCCGCTCCCCAATGGTCCGCTCGGTGTCCTCCGTCACCACGCAGAGCATGCCGCCGATCCCACCGTCGTCGTCCGGCACGGGGCTGTACGAGAACGTGTGGTAAGTCTCTTCGGGGAAGCCGCGCCGCTCCAGAAAGAGCAACAGCCCCTCGTCCCACGTCGCTTCCCCGGTGCGGATGACCGACTCGGCCCGGGGACCAACGTCGGCCCAAATCTCCGACCACACTTCGCGGGCCGACCGCCCCAGCGCCCACGGGTGCTTGGGGCCGAGGGTCATTTTGGCGTAGGCGTCGTTGTAGAAGAAAGTGAAGTCCGGCCCCCAGCCGAGCCACATGGCGTAGCGGGACGACAGCATCACGCGGACGATGGACTTGAGGCTCCGCGGCCAGGCCCCGACCGGTCCTATCGGGGTTTTCGACCAGTCGAAGGCACGGGTGAGTTTCCCCATCTCGCCGCCGCCGGCAAGAAAGCCCTGATCCGAGGCGGGGTGCTGGCTCTGCTCGTTCATGGAGTCGCGATCTCCGAGGCGGCAGGCGACCCCAGCGGGCCTCATCGCTCTCGATGAAGCGTTCGCATCGGCCCGCAGCCTCGCGTTCCGTGAGGAAGTATTGTACGGATCGACCGCGCGCCGTGCCAAACGGGATCGTCGTCCGGAGCCGCGATCAAGCGTCCTCCCTGGACGGCATTTTTCACGCCAACCGTGGGTCAGGTGGAACAGCGCGCGCGGATCGCGGGCGTTCTCGCTGGCTTCGGTTTGCGGCCAGTAGGAACGCCGCTGCGCGTGACTCCGCACCGGCGTGCGCAACCGAACGGAGACGCGGTTCGCCTTTGTCGTGAGCGAGACGCGAGAATAGAGGATGTGGATCAGCGGTCGGATGCCGCGCGGACGGAAGAAGCCGAATGACGGCCGATCATGCGGACCTGATGATCCGGTGCTCAGTGGTCGGCGGCAAGTGTTTCGATTGAGTAAGGTCTTGGTCCGCACCGCAGGCCCTACGAAAGCACCGGGTGCTGCATCCAGCTGCAAACCGCTTTAGCCGGCCGGGACGAACACGGGATACTGTCGCCGCAGGAACCAGCCCAGCCAAGTCGTTTGGTCCGGAGGGGCGGCCCCCGTGTTTTGACCCTGCGCGCCAGGTGCACTTGGCACGGAGTGACCCGTGTGCTGCCTCTCCGTGCCAAAATGCTGCTTTCCCCGTGACTGTCATTGAACGACCGCAGCCCCATTGGGCAGACTCGATTGGGCCGCGGCTAGAGCATTTTGCGACCGGCGGTAGCGGTCCGCACCGCGGCCCCTACCGAATTGCGTAGGGGCCGCGGTGCGGACCATAGCGCCTGATACTACACCCGTTTGCGAAACGCGCTAACTTCGGGGCGGCGTCACGACCCATGCCCAGCCAAAGCCAAGTGGCTGGCTGACAGCGGCGCCGAGTCGGAAGTTCTTGATTGCCAGGCCGCGCGCGAAGGCGTTGCCGAGACCGGCATCCAGCGTGTTCGTACCGCCACCGCCGTGCAGCATCGCCAGGCTGCCGAATGTGCTGTCCGCGAGCGTGACCCGGTCGTTGCCAGAGCCCGTGGACAGCAGGTACCAATCCCGAAAAATGCTGTCCCGCACCGCAACCGTGTCCGCGCCCTTACCCGTGACCGCGATCACCTTGCCGGTCACGTCTACCTGGTCCAGCAGCAGCGTGTTGTCGCCCTGGCCCAGGCCGAGCGCCAGGGAACCGGCGAATACACTATCCACCAGCTGAACGTCGTCGGCAGCGCTCCCGCCCAGGAGCCTGGCCTTGCCGTTCACCGTGACACTATGGAGGCTCAGGCTGTTGGCCCCGCTGCTCAGATTGACCAGGAGATTGCGGCTGAAAACAGCGTCGGCCAGCGTTACGGCATCGCCGCCCACAGCGCCGGCAATCGTTGCATTGCCGGCCACCATGACATTCTTCAGGTTCAGCACGTCGTCGTCGCGGCCGAGGTTGATAGTCAAGTTGCGTGCCACATGCAGCGGGTCGTCGCCGCCCAGCAGCAGTACGTCGTCGCCGTTGCCCAGGTTGATGAGGATGGAACCCGTCACGCCGTTGAGCGTGACACGAGCCTGGCCGTCAATGGTGGTGTCGCCCAGGCCAGTGATGATGATCGTGCCGGGCGTAGCCCCCGCCTCAACGCTCACGCCATTGCCGCTGGCATCGCCAGTGAGCGTGAGGTCGCCTCGAGCGTTCAACCGGGTGGCGACATTGCCACTGACGGCGAAGGCCGGCGGCTGTACTTCAAAGGCGCCAATATCGACGGTACCGACGATGCGGCCGAACGGGTCGCCACGCTGGTCGAAGTCCACGTCCGCCGGCACCAGGGCATCCGTACCGGCATCGATCGCGGGGCTGCCGGCCACGAGGGCATGGGTGAAGGTGGGGCCGCCGTTGTCCACGAGCGGGCCGAGGATGGCGTCCAGGGGGGTGGGGCGGGTGCCGTCGCTCGTGGCCGTCAGATCGGTGCGGTCGGACGTAAAGCCAGACAAAGCCTCGGCATTGGTCAAGCCGTCATGGCCGAACAGGTTGTGGGCGTCGGCCTGGAGCGTGCCGGTATCGCCGTTGAAAATCTCGCTCCCGGCGTCGGCGCTGTTGCCGCTGAGGAGGCTATTCTGGAGGGTCGCCGTGCCGAAGTTTTCCAGGCCGCCGCCGGTCTGCGCCGTGTTTCCGGACAGGGTGCTGTTCTGCACCGTCAGCGTGGCAGTGAATCGATTGCTGATACCGCCGCCGGACTGTGCCGAGTTCTCGGACAGGGTGCTGTTCCGCACCGTCACGATGCCGCCGAAATTTGCATTAAGAATGCCGCCGCCGGAGATGCTGCTTGTGTTTCTGACCAGGGTACTGCGATCCACCGTCAAGGCGCCCTGGTTCGAGATGCCCCCGCCATTTGGGGCATCGTTCTCCGACAAGGTGCTGTCCCGCACCGTCGCACTGCCATCGTTCACGATGCCGCCGCCCTGGGAGAAGGACGAGTTGTTGGACACGGCACTGTTCTCGATCGTCAGAGTGCCCCGGTTGATGATGCCGCCGCCGATGAATTGGGACAGGTTGTGAGACAAGGTGCTGTTCTCGACCGTCAGCGTAGCCGAACTGTAGATCCCACCACCCATGACTGTGGCGGAGTTTTCCGACACGGTGCTGTTCCGGACCGTCAAGGTGCCCTGGTTGAAAACACCGCCGCCAAATTCGGCTGTATTATTCGACAGGGTGATCTCCTGCACCGTCAGGGTGCCCTGGTTGGCAATACCGCCGCCCAAAGCGGCCGAACCCGCATTTCCATCGCTGATCGTCAGTCCCAAGAGGCTAACCGTGATGCCCGCGTCGATCGAGAAAACCCGGATCGCGTTCTGGCCGCTGACGGTGATCTCGCTCGCCCCCGGCCCCGTGATGGAGACGTCCTTGGTCAGGGTTAGCGAACCCAGCGCCGCCGACAGGTGGATCGTCCCCGTGAGGCCGTCCTGAAAGACGATGGTGTCGCCCGGGGCAGCCGTGGCGAGCACGGTGCGCAACTCGCCCGGCGTGCCGTCAGCCGACGTGTCGGTCAACAGCGACACAGTTCCGACGGCCAGCAGACACCGGGTTTCCAGGTCATCGAAGCTCGGGCGGAAGCGTGGCCGTGCGGCAGGGCGCTGGCGAAGCGGCGAGAGCAACCGGGATGGACGAGCAAAGCAGTCGCGCAGCAATGAGAAGGCGGCTTTCATGGGGTCCCCCTGTCTGAATAATGACGGTTCCGTGGAACGTTGCACCGACCGCGGCGCATCCACGTCCTGAGTGGCAAGGCCTTGACAGGGTTGCGCGGCGGCGGTCCTGGGAGGAATACCGTCGCAAGGCGGGAAAGCTGAATCGGTCCTGGGAATTTAATTGGCGGGACGGCGCGCTGGGCTGGATGCGCTCGGGCGGATGGCGGACAAACGCAGCGGTCCGCACAGCGGACCCTACGGCATTTCGTAGGGTCCGCTGTGCGGACCGCTACAGCCAATCGCCAATGGCTCGAACGAACTCTACCGAGCGGGGTGTTGGATTTTCGCAGGCGAGCGGCGGGCGTCAGCCTCAAGTTTCATCACGAATTATACGCCCGGCCGTCCAAAACCTAACTGACCGGGCAGTGGGTTGCTCTTTTCCCGGGGGCGTGGAGGTGGACCGATTACGGCCCGGGAGGCACGACTCTGGAGAAGCTGGCCCAGTGGG
>JAEUIF010001373.1 GCA_016795185.1 Planctomycetia bacterium
GTTGCAGCGTAGTTGTAGTCGTAGATCTTGGTGTCATCCTTGGCCTGCGGGTGGATGAAGACGCCACACACAATGACCAGATTCTCGGCCTCACTCTTGGGAATGACGCCACTGGCGACACTGTCCGCGACTGCTCGTGCCACGGCGGATTGAGCGGGGCCGAACATCTGTCCAACCTGTTTCATCCCCTTGATCGTGACTTTGGTGATCAGGAGGGTTGAAGGCTTACAAGGCAAATTGGGCGCAATTACCGCCAGCAGGTTGGTATGTCCGTCACTCTGATTTGCCAGACCGTTGGCGAAGGCGATGCCGACCGGGCCGGCCTTGTCGCCGATCAGCAGGTCGATGTGCGCCACTTCGTTGCCGTCGCCGGCCAGTGCTTCGCCGATGTACATGGACATGGTTGCTCCTCGTGGATGTCGTCTTCTGAATCCATCCTCTTCCATTTCTGCCCGTCGATGCGATCAGGAGGGAATATACCAGGGAGCAACCGGAAGGCAACCAGTTTCCGGGCCGCCGGAGGGCCGTTCCGGTTCGGCCCTCGCAGCGGGGTTCGCGGGCGGATACAATCACCGCCTTGACCGTGCTAAACCGCAAGCGGTGCTGAGCGGCGACCTTACCAGGAGAGCGGACCGTGAGCGCAGCGGAACCCCGGATTCACATCATCGGCGTCGGCGGCGACGGTCTGGCGGGCCTGACCAGTCGCGGGCGCGAGTTGCTGACGGCGGCCGACCTCGTGCTCGGCTCCGAACCCACCCTCGGCCTGCTGCCCGCCCTCAAAGCGGAGAAGGTCCGCATCGGCTCCGACCTCCAGGAGGTAGTGCGCCTGCTGGAGAACCGGCTGAGCGGCGGGCAGCGGCTCGTCATCGTGGCGGGCGGCGACCCGCTGTTCTACGGCGTGGCCCGCTACCTCTGCGACCGGCTGGGCAAGGACCGCTTCGAGGTGCTGCCCCACGTCAGCTCGATGCAGCTGGCCTTCGCGCGCATCAAGGAAAGCTGGGAAGAAGCCTACCTGACGAACCTGGCCACGCACCCGCTCGACGATGTGCTCGACCGCATCCGCACCGCCGAGACGGTTGGCCTGTTCACCAACGACCACTACGACCCGGCCCGCGTCGCCCGCGAACTGCTGGCGCGCGGGCTGGATTACTTCCGCGGCTACGTCTGCGAGAACCTGGGCGCGCCCAACGAGCGCGTCACCCAGGGCGAACTGGCCGAACTGGCCGAGCTGGACTTCGACCCGCTCAACGTCATGATCCTGAAGCGCAAGCCGGGCCGCCCGGACCAGCCCCGGCCGGCGGGGTTTCGCCGCTTCGGCAACCCCGACGACGTCTTCGCCCAGTCGCGGCCCAAGAGCGGCCTGGTCACGCAGGCGGAAGTGCGGGCCATCGCGCTGGCACAGCTCGACATCCAGCCGGGGCACGTGGTCTGGGACATCGGCGCGGGGTCCGGCTCGGTGGCGATCGAAGCAGCGCAGCTGGCGCATCCGGGCATCGTCCATGCCATCGAGCAGGACGCGGCCGACTATCACCTGATCCTGGCCAACGCGGAGACTTTTGGCGTCAAAAACCTGAAAGCGGTCCACGCCACGGCCCCGGCGGGCTTCGCGGACCTGCCCGCCCCGGACGCGGTCTTCGTCGGGGGCACGGGGCGCGAAGTGGCCCGGTTGCTCGAAGCGGCGTTCGCGGCCCTGCGGCCGGGCGGCCGGCTGGTGGTCAACATCGCCACGCTGGAAATGCTAAACGCGGCTTACAGTGTGCTGCGGAGTCTGGCGGGCCAGGTGCAGGTCCTGCTCGTCAATCTGGCGCGCGGCACCGAACAATTGGAAACGCTGCGCTTCGAGGCGGTCAACCCGACGTTCCTGTTGAGCGTGACGAAGAGCAGCAGTGCGGGGTGATGCCATTCATATGAATTGGCGACAACTGATTATTCTGGTACAGTCGGTACCATGAAGACCAAGCCAGCCAAAGCCGAAAGCGCCGCCGACATTTCCGAGTTGAGTATCTTCGCGCGGCTCATTGCCGCGGACCAGGGCGACCTGGCTCCCCGACTGGCGCAGTACATACTTTCCCTGAATTTCTCAGCGACCGATCAGCAACGGATGCAGGAACTGGCTGACAGAAACCAGGATGGTTTGTTGACCGAGCGCGAGCAAACGGAATTGCAGAGTTACGTCAAGGCCGGCCACTTGTTGGCGCTGCTACAGTCCAAGGCTCGCAAGTCCCTCAAGAAATGATAGGCCGGCAACGCCCATGGACGAACGGTTGGCCGAGCATGTCCGCCAGCGCGCCAAGCACGCTTGCGAATACTGTTTGATGCCGGGAAGTTATTACCGGACGCCACTGGTCATCGACCACATCATCGCCCGACAGCACGCGGGCAAGACCACTCCGGGCAATCTGGCCCTGGCGTGCCTCCATTGCAACAGCCACAAGGGGCCGAATGTTGCGGGCGTCGATCCCCAGACCGGAAGGCTAACACGGCTCTATCATCCTCGTCGACACCGCTGGTCCTATCATTTTCGCTGGAACGGACCTTGGTTGGTGGGGCGGACCGCTATCGGCCGGACAACCATTGAAGTGCTAGCCCGCATTTCTCACCAGAATAAGGAACCGGCTTGCTTCCGGAGCGTCAAGTGATTGTAGCCGCAGTC
>JAEUIF010001377.1 GCA_016795185.1 Planctomycetia bacterium
ATACCGGGGTCGGTGCCCTTGAGACCAACCGGGCTACGGCCGGTGATGCAGGCGAAGTTGCAGTAAGCAGTCAGGGCCAGGAGCGGCGCTTTCCCGTGGCCAATCGGATCGGTGAATAGTTCCGATTGCTTGGCGATGCCCGGTGCCTTGCCGGCCGCGATCAATTCGCGCAACTTCACCACGGCGTCGCCGACGGGCACGATCAACACGGCGTCGCGGCCGGCCTTCTCGTTGATGGCCTTCGCCTGCGCTTCCATCTGGCCGCGCCATTTCTCCTGGTCGGCGCGGAGCTTGGCCAGGTCCGTCATGTCGCGCTGGTCGTTGTTCTTGACGCGCTGGTCGAGGTAGTCGCCGGGCGTCCACGACTCCTGGACGAGCAAGCGGAGCTTCGGATTGTGCTTCAGGCCCAGTTCGGCGAAGCGGTCAATGCCTTCATCCGGCATCTTGACGTTGGGCGCCATCGTGAAGACGTCCGCACCGCCCTTTTCGAGGATCTTCTTGGCCGAGTTCTTCTCTTCAGGCATGTCCCAGTGCTGCTGCACCCGTGAACCGCCGATGCTCTGCGTACCTGCCTGCTGATACTCCTTGACCTCGGCCGCCTTGGCGAGCTGCGCCAGGCGGGCGGGCACGAACATGTGGAAGCTGTGGCCGGTGTAGAAGACACGCAGGGTCGTGGCTGGCGCGTCAGCGCGGCCGGCACAGGGCCAGGCGAACAGGGCCAGCAGCAGTGCGGCGCGCAGCGAGTGGAGCACGGGACGCCCTCCGATTTCGGATCAGGAAATGCGGAACGGAGTTTCGGCAGCCAGCGGACGCGGTCGAGCCGCCGCCATTCCTGGACAGCATGGTCCGGTCGAAGGGATGTTGCAATCAATTTCCGGAACTCGGGGGTGCCCGCCGGCCCAATTCAGTCGGCACGGCGGTTGGCAAACAACCAGACCAGCGCCGCCAGCAAGCCAATCCACGCCGGCCAGGAGTCGCCAACGATGGTCGCCAGCGCGAAGCCAGCGAACACGATCGCCGGCGCCATCCACCAGATGGACAGCAGGAGCATGTCCTTGCGGTCCTGACGACGGCAACGGTGGCACCAGTCGGAATCGGACGCAGTGGCATGGCCGCACTCGGGACAGTGCTTTTCGACGGGAGGCGACATGGGCGCCGTCCTTTCGGTTTGGCCTCTTCTCAGACCAGTCGTGGAGGACTCACCAGGCAGGTATGCAAATGAAGTACCGCGCGGCGCGTGCCGCCGTGACCGGCAACCGCAACGCCTAAAATGCCATCGCGATACAGCGTTTTCGTGGACCGAAAGCGACAGTTGCACGGCAGCCAAAAAGTGCCGAAACCGCACAGGTACACGGAGAAACGGTGGGCTTCGCCGCAGGAACGGCGCACGGATTCAGGCCGTGGCAATGCGCAAGCGAGCGGAGGGGAAGGGATTCGAACCCTTGAACGCCTTGCGGCGTCTCCGGTTTTCAAGTCCAGCCTTTCGTCCATCCGCCTTGAAGTCAGGTGAAAAGCGGCTGCTTCCGGCCTGATTCCCGCTTCGCACTCATCACTTACTGACCTCGAACCCGGATTTCAACTGGCGACGACGTGTCAGTTGACGTGTCACACTCCCGCTCTTCTTGCTTGACACTTTTGACACTTTGGCGGAC
>JAEUIF010001378.1 GCA_016795185.1 Planctomycetia bacterium
CACCGGGAAGCGCATCGACGCGGGCGACGTGGACCTGCTCGTCGGCCGCAGCCAGACGGCCAGCGTCTTCAAGGTGTTCGACGCCATTGCCGCGGGAAAGACCACGGAAGCGCTGGCAATTCTCGACGACCTGTTTTCCGACGGTGAGGACCCGTTTCGCATTCTGGGAGCCTTTAGCCTGCAACTGCGTCGGCTGGCCCAGGTGGCCCGGCTGCTCGTGCAGAAGATGAAGATGAGCGAAGCGCTGGATCGCGCCGGGGTGCCCGCCTGGCCGGCGGCTCGCCAGAGCGTCGAGCAGCAGTTGCGCAACCTGGGCCGGCAGCGCGCCGAACAAATTTTCGATTGGCTGCTCGAAGTCGATCTGGGTTTCAAAGGTTCCAGTCCCCTGCCGCCACGCACCCAACTCGAACGCCTGCTCGTCCGCCTGAGCGGCAAATAGCAACCTAGCCCCGAAGCGCACGCGGCAGGCAGTCCAGCACATCGGAGGCGATGAGCGAAACCTCCCCGACCGCGTCGCGCGCCAGGTCGCCGGCCAGCCCATGCCAGTAAACGCCGAGCTGCGCGGCGGCAAAGGGCTCCAGGCCCTGGCCGAGCAGCGCGGCGATGAGTCCCGTCAGTACATCGCCCGTGCCGCCAGTCGCCATACCTGGGTTGCCGGTCTGGTTGATGTAGACGCGCCGGCCATCCGTCACGAGGCTGCGATGCCCCTTCAGCACCAGGACGATGCGGTGCCTGGCGGCGAACTCCACGGCCAATGACTGCCGAGCCGCTTGCACCTGGGCAATCGTGACGCCCAGCAGCCGGGCAAACTCGCCGGGGTGCGGCGTCAGGATGCGCGGGCCAGACAGTACGTCCGTATGCCCGACCAGTGCATTCAAACCATCCGCGTCGAGGACCAGCGGGACAGGGCAGCTCGCAACCAACGCGCGCACGGTCGCGGCCAGCGCCGCACTCTGGCCGAGCCCCGGACCCAGGGCCAGCACATCCTTGCCGTGCAGCGCCTCGGTCAGCGCTGGCAGCGCCGCGCCGAACTTGCCGTCGCTGTCTTCGGGAAGCCCCAGCGTGAGGTAACACGGATTGGCCATGGCCACAATCGGCTGAATACCCGCCGGCACGGCCAGATAGACCAGGCCCGCGCCGCCGCGCAGGGCCGCGCTGGCGCAGAGCACGGCCGCGCCGGACATGCCTCGACTGCCGGCGACCACCAGTACCTTGCCAAAGCTGCCCTTGTTGCTCTCGGCGGCGCGCGGGGGAAGCGTCGGCAGTCGTTCGATCACTTCGATGCCAGGCATGATGACGCGCCTCCAGGCCGAGCGGCATGATCGTCCGCAGCCCTGACTATAGCAGCTGGAGCGTTCGCGTTGACCGCCCCGCGCTGGACGCCTAAACTGGAACCACCGAATCGGCCCGTCGGGGACGGATGGCATTTCATGAGCAAGGGCGACATCTCCCGCGAAACCAACGGTACGGAAGCCCGGCTGTCGCGCGCCAGCGTCGGCCGGCTGAGCCTGTATCTGCGCCGCCTCGATGAATTGCTGCGCGACGGCTCGCTGAAGGTTTCCAGCTCGCAGCTGGGCGAAGCGCTGGGCCTGACGGATGCCCAGGTGCGCAAGGACCTGGCCTACCTCGGCCATCTGGGCCAGCCTGGCATCGGCTACCCGACGCGCGAGCTGATGACCGCCATTCGCCATACGCTGGGCGTGGACCGCGAATGGAAAGCGGTGCTGGTCGGCGTGGGCAACCTGGCCCGCGCCTTGCTGCGCTATCGCGGCTTTCAGCAGCAGGGCTTTCGCATCGTCGCCCTCTTCGATTCCGACCCCGCGAAGGTGGGCCAGCGGATCGACGGCCTGACCGTGCAAGCGCGCGACGAACTGCCGACCGTGATCGCCGCCGCCGGCGCGGAACTCGGCCTGCTGACCGTGCCGGCCGAAGCAGCGCAATCGGTCGCGGACATCCTGGTCGGCGCCGGCATTCGCGGCATCCTGAACTTCGCGCCCACGGTGCTGCGGGTGCCGCCCGGCGTCAGTCTCGTTTCCGTGGACCTGACGGTGCAACTGGAGCAACTCGCCTTCCTGGTGCAACTCGGCGGCGATACTTGACCCGCAACCTCTCCTGTACGAATGGAGTCAACGCATGGCAGTCAAACCAGTCCCGGAAGGCTATCACACCGTCACACCCTACCTGATCGTCCATGATGCGGCCCGCGCCCTCGCTTACTATCGACAGGCGTTCAACGCGCAGGAACTGATGCGCATGGACAGCCCCGGCGGCAAGATCGGACACGCGGAGATCAAGATTGGCGATTCGCCGATCATGCTGGCCGATGAGCATCCGGAAATGGGCTATCGCGCCCCCAAGGTGCTCGGCGGCACGCCCGTGAGCATTTGCCTGTACGTGGACGATGTGGATGCCCTGTTTCAGCAGGCAGTCGCGGCGGGCGGCACGGTGCAGCGTCCCGTTCAGGATCAGTTCTACGGCGACCGCTCCGGCACGCTGACCGATCCCTTCGGCCACGTCTGGACCATCTCGACGCACAAGGAAGACCTGACGCCGGAGGAGATGGACCGACGGATGAAGGCCATGACGAAATGCTGATTGCTCCGCCGCTTGCGGTTTAGCACGCGGCACATCAGCCCTTTATCCCGCTTCCATCATCCGGTCGATGGTCCAGCGCAGCTGGTGGACCAGCAAGCCGCCCCAGGCCAGCAGCGCGATGTGGCTGGACAGCCGCAGACCGTTCCAGAAGATGCCCCAGGCCAGGGGGAACTCGTCGCTGCCGCCCAGCGCGGCACGGAGGACGATGGCCAGCAGCACGAGGCCGAGGGCCGTCAGCAGCGTGACGACTGGCGCGGCGATCAGGAAGATCAAGAACTGGGAGGCCAGGCGCGGCTTCTGGAAGTGGACCGCCAGCCCACGCAAACAGATCAAGAAGAAAACGCTGCCGATGGCGAACGCCACCAGGCCGCCGATTTGTACCAGCACGCCGAGTCCGGTGGCGAGCGGCACCAACTCGCCGTCGTGACTGGTCGCAAAGCGCAGCACGATGGCGACCGTCAGGAACAAGGCCCCCAGCAACACCAGGCCCGCGCCCACGACGGTTGGCCAGGCGGCCCCGTGCATCAAGCCGCGCACGCCGCTCTGGGGCGGCACCCGCAGGCAAGACAGCATGCCCCACGCCTGCACGCACACGCCACAGATCAGGACCGCGAGAAGGCCAACGAAGACGACCGTCTTCGATTTGTCGCGTTCGAGAAACGAGAACGTGATCGGCACCAAGTCCGCAAGCAGGAAGATGACCTGCGCGCTCAGGACCAGCAGCATCCCCTGACTGACGTGCCACCAGCGTTCGTCGGCGGGAGCCGTGGGCGACGACGGCGGTGGGGCAGGCGGGGCTTCCGCGCGGGCTTCACCGTCCAGCGAATCCGGCGGGATCATCGCGCGGAAATCCATGAAAGGCAACGGGCCATTTTCGCTGGACAGGGGCACCGCGCCGCCTGGCCGGCGGGAACCGACCGCGGGCAACTCCAGGTCAGGCGTGCTCGGGGAGACCGCCGGCGGCGGCAGCGGGTCGGCGCGAAAGGTCTGCTGGCAGTACGGGCAGCGCAGTTGCAGGCCGGCGTTTTGTTCCGTGAAGCGGACGCTCTGCTGACAATGCGGACAAGTGGACGTGATCGGCATCGCCGAAGGCTCCCCCTGGGCTCAATCCACGGGATTATCGACGGCGACGCCCACCCTGGCAACCCTATTCAATCCTCGAAGTGCAGCGGTTCGCGGGCGTACAGCCAGTCCGCCGGCAGCGCGGCCCGTCCCACGGCCAGGGCGACGATGCCGCCGACGATAGCGCAGGTGGTATCGCGGTCGCCCAGACCCATCACCGTGTGCCACATCGCTTCCTCGAATTGGTCGAGATGCCGTTCCGCGCACCAGAGCGAAAACGGGACCGTGTCCTGGGCGATGACGCGCTGACCGCTGCCGAGGAAATCGGCGGCTGTTGGCGGGGTGACTACTCTGGGCATTTCCAGAGCCTGTTCAATGCCCCGGCGCGTCTCGCTTTCGGGTGTGAAACGCAGCGCGGTTTTGATTAGCCGCCCCGGCCGATGCGTTTCCAAGCCGTTGCCGACGCGCCAGGCGTAGGCGGCAGCCACGGCAATCGCCACGCCACCGGCCTGGCCTTCCGCATGGCCGTGCGTCACTTCGGCGGAGAGTTTGGCTTCCGCTGCGACGCGGTCGTAGTCGTCGGCGAAGTAGGCGCCGAGCGGCGCGACGCGCATGGCGGCCCCGTTGCCCATCGAACCTTCACCATCGAACGCCGCGTAGGACGCGGTGCGCCAGGGAGTTCCCTGATTAATCTGCGTTAAGATCGTATGCGCGGTGGCACCGTAACCGCGCGACGGGTCGCGCGCGAAGCGACTGGCGAAGAATGCAGCCAGGCGGTCCTGGTCGATGCGGCCCTGTTCCATCAGCACCTCGAAGATGGCCAGGGCCATTTCGGTGTCGTCGGTGTACTTCCAGCGCGGATAAGGAATGCGGCGCTCGGCGATCAGGTACTCGGCGAAGTTGACGAAGAAATGCTGTCCGAACGCATCGCCGATGGACAGTCCATCGAGCGACAGGCGGGCGCGTTCCAGACGGGCGGCATGATCGGGGAGCAGCAACGACGGGGTATTCATGGAGAACCTCCATGAAGCGATACGGAGGGAGTTGCCGAATCTTCAGCGCTTTCGTTCTTGTTCGTAGTTCCGCCTTCAGGCGGTGGAGTCGCTCGCCGCCTGAAGGCGGAACTACGAACAAAGAACCAAGAACTCAGTTCGTCGCCACCGCCGCGCCTTCGCGGCTGCGCTGCGCTTCCGTTTTCTTGCGATCGCGCCGTGCCAGCGCCGCTTCGACGAAGCCCCGGAACAGCGGATGCGCGGCAATCGGCTTCGACTTGAACTCCGGGTGGCACTGCACCGCCAGGAACCAGGGGTGGTTCTCCAGTTCGACCACTTCGACCAGCTTGCCGTCGGGGCTGGTGCCGGTCACCTTCAGGCCGTGGGCGGCGAATTGCTGCCGGTACTGGTTGTTGAATTCGTAGCGGTGGCGGTGGCGTTCGCTGACTTCCAGCTTGCCGTAGGCCCGCTGCGCCAGGCTGCCTTCCTCCAACTTGCACGGATAGGAACCCAGCCGCATGGTGCCGCCCAGGTCCGTGACCTGGTACTGCTCGTCGAGCAGACAGACGACCGGGTGCCGGCAGTTGCGGTCCATCTCGGTGCTGTTGGCGTCTTCCAGGCCCGCCACGTTGCGGCCGAACTCGATGACCGCGCATTGCAGGCCCAGGCAGATGCCGAAGAAGGGCGCCTGCCGTTCGCGGGCGTAGCGGATCGATTCAATCTTGCCGCCGATGCCGCGGTCGCCGAAACCGCCGGGCACCAGGATGCCATCCACGCCGCCGAGGATTTTTTCCGCCCCTTCGCGCTGCACATCCTCCGCTTCAACCTTGCGCACGAGCACGCGCGTGTGCAGCGCGATGCCCGCGTGGTCCAGGGCTTCGTAGATCGACTTGTAAGCGTCGTGGTGCTTGATGTACTTGCCGACCACGGCGATGGTCACTTCGTGGGCCGGGTGCAGGATGCGGTTCAGCAGCTGCCGCCAGTCGTCCATTTCCAGCGACTTGGCCCGCAGGTGCAGCTTTTCGACGATCAGCTCGTCGAGCTTGTTGTTCACCAGGCTGAGCGGCACTTCGTAGATGGAGAATTCCTTGTCGCGCTCCTCGATGACGGCGCGGTTCTCGACGTTGCAGAACTGCGCGATCTTCTCCGCCTCATCCTTGGCCAGCTCGCGCTCGGTGCGGCAGATGAGGATGTCGGGCTGGATGCCGATGGCGCGCAGCTCGCGCACCGAGTGCTGTGTCGGCTTGGTCTTGGCTTCCTTGGCGGCTTTCAGGAACGGGATCAGCGTCAGGTGAATGTACAGGCAATTGTGCTTGCCGATGTCCAGGGCGAACTGACGAATGGCTTCGAGGAACGGCATGCCCTCGATGTCGCCGACGGTGCCGCCAATCTCGGTGATGACCACGTCGGCGTCAGCGTCGGCGACCTTGCGGATCGCGGCCTTGATCTCATCGGTGACGTGCGGAATCACCTGCACGGTGCGGCCCAGGAACTCGCCGCGCCGTTCCTTCTCGATGATCGTCTTGTAGATCTTGCCGCTGGTGTAGTTGCAATCGCGGCTCAGCGGGGCGTGGGTGAAGCGCTCGTAGTGGCCCAGGTCGAGGTCGGTCTCCGCGCCGTCGTCCAGCACGTAGACCTCGCCGTGCTGATAGGGGCTCATGGTGCCGGGATCGACGTTCAGGTACGGGTCGAACTTTTGCAGGCGGACGCGCAGGCCCCGCCGTTCGAGCAGCATGCCGATGCAGGCGGAGGTGAGGCCTTTGCCGAGTGAGCTGACTACACCGCCGGTAACGAAGATATGCTTGGCCACGAGCTGGTTGTCCTCGGAAGAATCGGTACAGGCCCGCCGGGTGGGCCGGCGGGCCTGAACTAGAGCAGTTCGCGGATGGGTGTAGCACTGGGTGCTATGGTCCGCACAGCGGACCCTACATCATACCGTAGGGTCCGCTGTGCGGACCGCTACAGCCGGTCGCAATATGCTCTAAGCGATCCAAGTTCATTATACGTGCTCCACGCGGGTTTCCACCAGCGCGCTGGCGGGCGGCGGTCCGCG
>JAEUIF010001400.1 GCA_016795185.1 Planctomycetia bacterium
TCGTCCTTGCGGTAGAGCACGCTGGGGCCGTCGCCGTTGCTCTTCAGCCAGATGCCCTTCTCGTGCTGATGCTTGGCCTCGTCGAGCAGGATGGCCGCTTGCAGGGCGATCACGTCGGCTCCGGTGTAACGGAAGTCCCCGTTCCACAGGCCGTCGCCGCCGTCGATGGCCAGGTCCCACAAGGCCAGCTGAATGCCGGCGGCCAGCACGTTGCTGTGCAGTTGATCGCCGCCGAGGTGGTTGAAGAGCCAGCCAATGCTGCCGCCCTGGTTCAAGCCGTCGGTCGAATTGACCCCCACACCATAGCTCGCGCCGGGCGCGGCCCAGTTGCCGACGTCGGTGGTGAAGGTCCAGAACTGGCCAGCGGCTGGCCAGGGGCCGGGACCGCTGTAATGGGCCTGGTACTGGCCGGCGAAGACCGTGTGGTCCGCGCCGTTGTAGTACACGGTGACATTCTGGCCCGCGCCGTAGCCTTCCAGCTGGACGGCGGGCTCGAACACCGGCCCGGCTTGCGCCGGCGTCGCCCCCAGCGTCGCGGTCAGCAGCAGCGCCGCCACGTACAGACTGCCTCGCTTCCGATACCCTTGCGCCATGCCGTCTCCTTGGCAAACGCTCCCGAACCGTGCGGGCCCCCCTTCGGCCCCATTCCTGCTGGGTCGGCAAGAAGTCACTGTCCGGGATGTGTCCCCCATTCGGCGGCAATTAGACCAGACTCCCGGCGCAGGAAAAACCCGACTTTGCCGGGGTGTGAAGGCGGGCAAATTGGTGTCACAATACATGACTGGATGGCTGGGTGTGGCCTGGGTGGCACGCCCTCGGTACTCCGAGGGCGTGAGGAACCCGAAATCAGCCTCACTTTCATGGAATGGCACATCCCTCGCACGCCCTCGGAGTACCGAGGGACGTGCCACCCTTGGTGATGGCGCGCAGGCTGGGCGCGCAAAATCGCCAGCGGCGTTGGGTATGGGAATTTTGGAGAAGTGGGGAATCAGTTCTCGCTGAAATCGAACTTCTGTTCGGTTTCCTTGTTGAGAGGATCGCGCAGGAACTTCTTCTGGCAGTCGGGGCAAAGGTCGTAGCGAAACTTCTTGTAGACGGGGGTGGTCGGGTCGGGGGCGGTGTCGTCGTCTTCCAGGTCACGCAGCATCTGGCTGACGGCCTCCATGTGGTCCTCGTCGAGGTCCGCCTCGGTCAACTCGCGCGGGTCGTGGGCGGCGAACACCTCGATCTTGACCACGTAGCGGCCGTCTTCCTGCGGTTGCAGCTCTTTACCGCAGAGATCGCATGTGATGTGCAGCATGGAACGGATGACCTCCGGATTCTCTCGATGGCTCCCTCCAGGAGACGCGCGGCGGCTCCTCGTGTTTTCGCGGGAGACTCGCGCACTGTCGTCGTTGGAGGGTGCGTGGGCCTCGCTTTCGACAGCCCAGTCCCTATATCCATCCGTCGCAGGTTTGGCGTTTGGTGTCAAGTTGAATCTCGGAAATGCACGCGGGCTGGGAAAGGGTCATTCGCGGTCGTTTTCGGGCGTTCCGCGCGCCGAGATTACGTTCCGTGCAATGGTCGTTTCATTCTGTGCAATCGTGTGCGTCCGCGTGAGATTCGCGCACGGATGGAGCCTTGGCGAAGGCGATGTGTGACCAGCGATTCACGGCGGGGCTGAACCCCGCCGCTCGCCCAACCGCAATACTCGCCCGCCGCCGACGAACTACCCGGTAACGGCCCGCGCCGCCCACCCGGCTTGCGGAGACTTGCCGCGTGGCATAGGATTCCGGGTGGGCGGTGCGGGAGCGCTGCCCGGCGGCGGTTAATGCTCCGCCTCGCCCGGCGGTTATTGCCGGGAAGCTAGCCGCACGGAGCCACCGATGGTCGGACCCGTCCTCTACCTGGAAATGCTGCTCGGCGGCCGACGCGGCCGGCAGATGATCTTCCGCTACATCTACGCCGGCTGGCTCATTCTCCAGCTGACGTTGAGCTACTTCATTTACCGCACCCACGCGGCGACGAGCAGCATGGCCTTCGGTGGTCTCGCCGACCCCAACGCCACCAGCGATTTCGCCACCGGCTTCGTCGAGGTGTTCGTCGTCCAGCAACTCATCATCATCCTGCTGGTGACGCCCGCGTTCGCGGCCGGGGCCATCACCGAGGAAAAGACGCGCGGCACCTTGCAGTACATGCTCACGGCCCACCTGACCGCGGCCGAGATCGTGCTGGGCAAGCTGCTCGGCCGCATGGCGCAGGTGGGGCTGCTCATCATTGCTGGGCTGCCCGTGCTCTGCTTCGTTGGCGTCTGGGGCGGGTTACACCCGCCGGTGATGCTGGCCGTCTTCGCCGTCACGATTGCCCCGGTCTTCGCCATCGCCTGCGCCAGCCTGCTGGCTTCCGTCTGGTGCCGGCAAACGCGCGACGCCGTGCTCAGTCTCTACGGCGTGTTCGCCCTGGCCGTGCTGCTGATGTTCGTCAGCCTCTGGCTGGCCGGCTACCTGCACAACCGGCTGCCGGCGGGCAGTGGGCCGAGCACGTTCCTGGCATTTCTCGACACCTTGAACGCCGCCCTGAACTACTTCAATCCGCTCTTCGTGCTCGAACCAGCCTGGGAGAACGGCAACGTCCGCCTGGTCTGGCAGCGGCTGATCGGCTCGCTGCTGGCCTGGTGCGCCGTGGGCCTGCCCTGCCTGGGGCTGGCCGTCTGGCGGCTGCGCGCCGCGTACATTCGCCAGCTGGAAAGCACCGGCAAGCGCCGGGGCGACGGCATCATCGTCCGCCGCGCCGCCGTCGGCGATGAGCCGATCCGCTGGAAGGAACGCCAGGTCGAAGGCATCGCGCCGTTTCCCTGGCTGCGCTGGATTCCGACCTGGCTGGGCTTGCTGCTGGTGTTCTTCCTGACCATCGCCTCGTGCAGCCTGGTGCTCTGGTCGAGCTTACAGCCCAATATCACCAACGCCGCGGTCTGGAAGGCGCTGACCTCGTTCGACCTGCTGGCCCTGGGCACGATGGTGGATGCAGACCAGGCAGTGTGGAAGTTTCGGACTCAAGCTATTGTCGCCATGTTGTTAGCTAGCCTGATCGTGGGCATCCGCACTTCAGGCACCATCAGCAGCGAGCGCGAGCAGCAGACCTGGGAAGCGCTGCTACTGACGCCGCTAGAAACCAAGCAACTGATTCGCGGCAAGCTGTGGGGCATTCTCGGCGCGGCCATCCCCTATCTTCTGGCCTATGCCGTGCCCGCCGTCACCCTGGCGCTTGCGGGCGGTTTCCCGTCGGTGTTCTGGACGGTCATTTGGCTGGCCGTCACCTTCCTGGCCATGTACTACCTCGGCGCGGCCGGCTTGTTCGCGTCGGTGCGGTCGCGCAGTTCCTGGCGCAGCATGCTCGGCACCCTGGCGTTCGGCTACCTGGGCATGTTCATCATTTATGTCGTCACGCTGCCGGTCATTGGCCTTGTCGCCCTCATCATTTACCTGTTCCTGATGATGACTGATCGGGTCTACAACCTGGGCTTGACACGTGCGGCCAGCGTCTTGGGCGATTTCGACACCGCCTTCTTCATCGCGACCTGCATCGGCCTGGCGCTGATCTTCTGGCTGGTCTCCTGGTACTTCGTGGGCGACGCCGAGAAGCGCGTCGCCGATCGCGAACGCACCCGGCACTGGAAGGAAGAGCCGATCTCCCGCCCCCGGCGGCGCGTCGCGGTGCCGGCGGGGCAGTTCTACAAGTGATCTGAAGTTCGTAGTTCCGCCTTCAGGCGGCCAATCGCTGGGTGCCGTGCTTGGACGGCTGGGTGGCACGTCCCTCGGTACTCCGAGGGCGTGCGGAACCCCGAAAAGACTTGACCTGCGACCGATAGCCCGTCGTTCGCACGCCCTCGGAGTACCGAGGGACGTGCCACCCAGCGTGCCGCGGAACTACGAACATCAGCCGCCCAACAACATTCGCCAACAAATCCCCCTCTCGAATGTTCTGATACCGTGAGGTCCATTCATGCGCATCGAAGCCCTGAGCGCGTCCTTGCTGGCCATCGTCTGTGTCACCGGCGTGCGCGCCGAAACACCCGCGCTGGAAACGGGCACCGCCCGCTTTCGCGTGGTTGGCGAGCAGAAGAACGTCCCGGAGCGCTATCGCCTGGAAGACCATGCCTTCGACTGGGAAATGCAGCCGAAGCAGTCGGCGGGCACCAACGGGGTGACGATTTATCACGTCCGCTTCCCGTCGCCCGTCGAGACCGAGACGAAGGAAAACAACATCGTCCACGCGGAATACTATCGGCCGAAGGGCGATGGGCCGTTTCCCGCGACCATCGTGCTCGATGTGACGGCGGGCGACCAGCAGCTGTCGCGCATCATGTCGATGCACCTGGCCAGCAAGGGCGTGGCGGCGTTGTTCGTGCAGATGGCCTACTACGGCCCGCGCCGGCCAGCGGGCAGCGATCTCCGGCTGCTCTCGCCCAATGTGCCGCGCACCCTCGACGCCATCCGGCAAACGGTCCTGGACCTGCGCCGGGCGTCCGCCTGGCTGGAGGGGCGCAAGGAAGTCGATGCCCAGCGTCTCGGAATAACGGGCACCAGCCTGGGCAGCTTCCTGGGAGCGCTGACGGCCGAGATGGAACCGCGCCTGGGGCGCGTCGTCGTGCTGCTCGGCGGCGGCGGGTTGGTGGATGGCTACTGGGACGATCCGCGCGGCGAACCGCTGCGTCAGCTGTATCGGGCGCTGGGCGGCAACAAGGAGCGGCTGAAAGAGATCATCGCGCCGGTCGATCCGCTCACGTGCGCGGCGAACCTGAAGGACCGCAAGGTGCTGATCCTGGCCGCGAAACGCGACGACATCGTCCCGCCGCGCTGCGCCGAGGCCCTGTGGGAGGCGACGGGCAAGCAGAAGATCGTCTGGTTCGACGCGACGCACTACAGCGCAGCGCTGTACATCATCCCGGCGCTGAATCAGATCGCCGGGCATTTGCAGAATTGACTGTTTGTAGTTCCGCCTTCAGGCGGTGAATCGTTCGCCGCCTGAAGGCGGAACTACGAACATCAGGCTGAACATAAGTCGGAACTGACACTTTGACTTTGAAAGTTCGCTCGCCTCTGCCAAGGAGCCTCTGCCATGAAGCGACCGGTATCTCGGGTGTCGGCGGCCATTTTCGCGACCGCGCTGGCCCTGGCCTGTTGGCTGGCGCTGGGCACGCAGGCCCAGGACGGAGCGGCGAAGAAGGCCGAGAAGCCCGCCGCCGCGCCGGACACCGCGCCGATCGAGCAGATGATCGCCGAGTTGAAAACCATCGGCGAGCTGGTCAAGCAGCTCGACAGCGACAAGTTCGAGACCCGGCAGCGCGCCTCGGACCGGCTCGTGGAACTCGGCGCGCCCGTGCGGGTGCCGCTCCGCCGCATGCTGGCGAACAATCCGAGCCTGGAAATGGCCGCACGCATCGAGTCGATTCTGCAAGAGGTGGCCAAGCGCGAAACCAAGGGCGGCGTGAGCGGCAAGGAACTGCGCGCCCGGCTACGGACGCCGATCACGCTGCCCAACGGCATCGAAGCCAGTACACCGCTCAAGGACGCCCTCGAGTTCCTGGCCGAGCAGGCCGGCGTGCAGATTTTCATCGATCAGAATGCCTTCGCGGCCATCGGCGTCCAGCAAGCCGGTGAGCAGCCGGTGCAGCTGGCGAAGCTGAAAGGCGTGCCACTGGGGCGAGTGCTGCACCTGCTGCTGGCGCAGATCAAGGGCGAAGTGTACCACGGCGACTGGCTGGTGCGGACGGAGGTGATCGAGGCCACCACCAGCTACCACACGCTGGCCGAAGCGCTCGGCGGCCCGCTGGCGGAACATTTCGACGCGGAAGGCAAGGAACTGCTGCGCACCGGCACCCCGCGTATCCTGAAGCTGGTGCATGCCGACTTCGAGCGCAAGCCGCTGGCCGAGGCCGTGCGCGAACTGACCGAAACGGTTGACGTCAGCGTTGTCATCGATCCGCGCATCGGCGACAAGGGCAAGACCCCCGTCACCGCGACCTTCAACAACGTCTGCGTCGATACTGCCGTCGAACTGCTCGCGGACCTGGGCGACCTGCGGGCCGTGCAGGTCGATCGGGTCTTCTACTTGACCACCAAGGAAAACGCCAAGGCGTTCGAGGCCGGCCGCAAGCCGCCCCGACGGATCGAGCGTCCCGGCATGGGTGGGGGCCTGCTGCCGCCGCCGATGTGAGCGGCCTGCCCTGACCCGCAACCAGCAGCGAGCCACGAGCACCGATCCGCAACGCCTGCTCCACCACGGGAGCAGCGCTCCGGGTCGGTGCTCGTTCTGTTATGATGGCTGCCAACCACCGATCTTGAGAATTCACTGATGCCAGCTGAACTGCCATTTCGGGAGCCGCCCTGCCTGATCGCCGCCGCCGAGTTGCAGCGGCGCGTGGCGGAACTCGCCGCGCAAATCTCCGCGGACTATCGCGGTCGGGATTTGCTGGTCGTCGGCGTCCTCAAGGGGGCGTTCGTCTTCCTGGCCGACCTGGTGCGGGCGCTGACGATCCCGGTGCGCTGCGATTTCGTCAAGCTGTCGAGCTATGGGCTCGGCACCGAAAGCAGCGGTGCGGTGCGGCTGCAACTGGACGCTTCGCTGCCGGTGGCCGGGGCCGAGGTGCTGATCGTCGAGGATATCATCGACACCGGCACGACCACTTCCTGGCTGATCGACCATCTGCGTCGCCAGGGCGCGGCCGGCGTCAAACTCTGTGCCTTGCTGGACAAGCCCGCGCGGCGGCGGAATTCCGTGTCCATCGATTACCTCGGCTTCACGATTCCCGATCATTTCG
>JAEUIF010001416.1 GCA_016795185.1 Planctomycetia bacterium
CGGCGGCTGGGCCAGTTGCTGTTCCCCGGCGCGGTCGTCGCCCTGGTCGGCCCACTGGGCGCCGGCAAGACGCACCTGACGCGGGCCATCGCCGAGGGCCTGGACATCGTCGATAGCCGGGCCGTCACCAGTCCCACGTTCGTGTTGATCCAGGAATACGACGCCCGCCTGCCGATCTATCACTTCGATGCGTATCGTCTGAAGAATGCCGCCGAGTTCGCGGACCTGGGCGTCCACGAATACTACGCGAGCGACGGTGTCTGCCTGATCGAATGGGCGGATCGCGTGACACCGCTGTTGCCGGCGGAATTCCTGGCGATCACGATTGCGCCGACCGGAGAAACGTCGCGGCGCGCCGTGCTCGAAAGCCGAGGCACGAGGTACGAGTCGCTGATCGCAGCGCTGGCCGCCGGTGGTGATTCCAGTCGATGAATAGCTGTCAGCACGAAAGCCTTTTGCGTCTGACCGTAGCGGTCCGCACAGCGGACCCTACGGCATTTTGTAGGGTCCGCTGTGCGGACCATAGCACCCAGTGCTACCTCCGACCGCGAACCGCGCTAATGTTGGCCGCTACCTTCCCCGACGCTCGCCAGCACGGCGACTTCGGGCTGCCGTCGTTCCCGTTCCATGCGCTTGACCAGTTCGTACACGCGACGATTTAACGGGCACGGCCCATCGCCGGCTAGGGCAAGGAGATGCCCGTTGTAGTAGTCGATCTCGGTGCGGCCCTTGGGCAGATCGCCGGACATCGAGCAGTACGAGCCGCGCAGCGACGGGTAAAATGCCCAGGCCAGCCCGTGAGCCAGGAAGCGGTGCCGTAAGATGCGCTGCACCGTATCGGGATGGAACGGGCCAATCTTCGCCAGCGGCAAGCCGGCACCTTTCAGGATGGCATAATTCTCCCGCAGCATGCCGAAGAACAGAGCGCGGGCGGTCGGGACCGACAGCAGCTGACCGTTGTCCAGGCCGGCGGCGGCGGCCAGCGGACTGATGGCCGCGTTATACAGCAGCTTCGTGTGCTTGTACGGGAGGATGTCATCGACGACGACGGTCTGAAAGTGCCTGCTGGCACGCAGGGCGGTGAAGAGTTCGGTGGACTCTGGTCGCTGGTGCTGTCGTTGCCCGAGGTGCAGCTTGCCCCGTCGCGTGATGAGCGTGTGGGCGAGGCCCGGCCGGCATTCCGAGACGAACGACGCGATGCCCTCCTGGTGATGGCCCCATGCGTCCAGGGCCGGGTCGAAACCGTTCTGGATTGGCAGCAAATGGGCCGTTTCCGGCAACCGTTCCAGCACGGCGGCATTGTCGTAGCATTTCGTGCAGAGCAGCACCGTCCCGCCGTCGGCCGGCTGCCAGTCGTCGAACAGCACGAAGTCCGCGCTCAGCGGCGGCCAGCGGTTGACGCGCACCCCGTGCCGTCGGCCGTCGGCGACCTTGGCCCGATCCGCATCGATGAATGTTACCGCCATTCCCGCCGCACGCAGCGCATAGCCGACCGCACAACCGATGCCGCCCGCGCCGACGATGTGGATGGAGTTCACGAGAGTAGCATCCTTGCCGCTGGAGGAGGGAAGGCCGGTTCGTGCGCCTGGTACGTCGGGCTTTCCAGCCCGACACGCAGCGCCGGCGGTGTGCGGCGCTGTCTCAACGAGCATACCCAAACGGGCGCGGCCAGCAACTGACGCTGCGTGTCGGGCTGGAAAGCCCGACGTACAGCAGGGAGCATAGCATGCGGGCCGCTCGGCCGGCTACGGCGACTGTCCGCGCAAGGAAACGGCCAGGCGCTAGTCGCCTGGCCGTTTCCAGTATATGCACCAGTTCAACCGATCACGGGCAGCGGATGACCACCACCGTGGAGTTGTCGGTCGCGCCGCGCAGGTTGGCGAAGTTCACCAGCCGGCGGGCGGCCATGTCGGCAGAGATGGCCTCGCTCTGGAACATCTCCTTGATCTCATCGTTCTTGATGTGATTGATGAGGCCGTCGGAGGTCACCAGGATCCAGTCGCCCGGCTTCAGCTTGGTGGCGTAGACCGCCGGCTCCACGTCGCGCCGGCCGCCGACCGCCTGCTGCAATTCGTTCTTGCGCGGGTGGTTCTCCGCTTCCTCGGCGGAGATCTGGCCCAGCTCCACCAGGCGGTTGACCAGCGTCTGGTCGCGCGTGACCTGGTTCAGGTTGCCCTGGGAGAGGTGATACACACGGCTGTCGCCGACGTGGCCGACCACCAGATTCGTGCCATCGACGTAGACGACTTCCACCGTGCAACCCATGCCACGGCGGCCGATGCCCTTCGACGGAGCGTTGAAGACGTCCGCGTTGGCCGTCTTGATCGTTTCATAGAGCAGCTTCTTCATGGCCTCGACGTCGAGGTTGCCCTGCTTGGGATGCTGGCCGCCGGAGGTCGCGGCGAACAGCGGGTGCGACTGCACCGTCTTGCGGCAGGAATCCAGGCAGATGGCCGCGGCGATTTCGCCCGCCTCGTAGCCGCCCATGCCGTCCGCCAGGAAGACCACGGCGTATTCGCTGAAGTCATCCAGCCGGCTTTCGGCGGCGTGGATCAGCGAGAAGGCGTCTTCGTTGTTGGTGCGGACGATGCCGGTGGTCGTCCAGCAGGCGATCTCCATCTTCACCTGACCGTAGTTGCGCCGCCCTGATTCCAGGACGTTGATCAACTCGGTGAAGCCCGTGGCGTCCTTCTTGCCGGCCTCGTCGGTCGGGAAGCGAATCGCCGGGTCGCGCAGGAAGGTCTTCAGCACCAGCCGGCCATAGAGCGGATGGCAGTCCGGGAAGCGGGCGATGAAGTGCTTCGGCAGGCCGTTCTTCTCGAAATCGTTGTCGGTCAACTCGCGGCCCAGGTGCAGGGCGTAGAGCATGGCGCCGAAGCTGTACAGGTCGGCGCGGGCGTCGGTGGTCGGCTTGCAGGCTTCGACCTCCGGCGCGGTGTACCGGGTGCCGCGGATCGGCGGGTTGGCCGGCAACGGCAACGGCAGCAGGTCCGACAGGTCGCTGATGGTCGCCTGGCCGCCGATCTGACAGGTGATGATGTCCGGGCGGGTGCCTTCGATGATCGCGCCCGCCTTGTGCAGAGCGTCCAGGCCCTCGGCCGCGTTCTTCAGCCAGCCGAAGCGCTGTTCCCAGGTCGAATCCAGGTCGTCCCAGGCGTTCCACAACGATTGGCCGACGGGCACCTCTTCGACGAGATACTCGAAGCCGTCCTCGGTGAAATGCTCGAGGATTTCCGGCAGCGCCGGGCACTTGGCCTTTTCGAGCAGGGCCTTTTCCCAGGCGATGCTCGGCCAGGCACCTTCGGCGGTCACGTCGAAGCCAGCGCCGGGGTCGGCCGCGCCGCCGCCCTGCGCGGCCTTCAGGATGATGACTTCCTTCTTGGTCTCGCCGCCCGAATCCGTGGCTTTGAAGCGCTGGACGCCGCCGTATTCCTTGAGCATCGCGGCCAGGTGGTAGCGGCCCTTGATCGGGGCCGCGCCGCCGCCCGCGCCGCCGGGGAGGGCCGCGCCAGGCGTCCAGACATAGCCGCAGGTCATGCAGAAGACTTCGGTCGAATCGCCAGGGTTCCAGCCCGTCTTGCAGACGGGGCAAGCGGCCGGCGGCTTGGCGGCGGGCTTGGCGGCGGCCGGCGCGGCAGCAGCAGGCTTGGCGACAGCCGGCGCGGGCGGAGCGGCCGGCTTCGGAGCCG
>JAEUIF010000010.1 GCA_016795185.1 Planctomycetia bacterium
TGTGGCGCCATTGCCGCACGACGCGCCGCCAGAAACGCTCTTTGGCGCCATCGCGCTGTTGGGGAGTGGACATGGTAGTTACCTCCTTTGCGGAGGATTACACCATGACCGTCAAGAACGCCCTTGGCCGGACGGAGACGATTAATCAGCGATTGGGTGATGGGATGTCGAGGAACCGGCCGGCGAGCCACTCGACGCAGCGGGGGAAGCCGGGGCGGGTGAAGGCCACGGCGAATGGAGCGAGCAGCTTTCGCCAGTGAATCCAGAGCGACGTAGCATCCCTACGGCACACCTGGGCAGAAAGTTGTCAGCTGGATAGCAGTTGCCGACAAACCCGCCCTGCGAGTCGCCCTCGGCAAGCAGGCAGTCAAAATTGGTGGCCTGGAACATCACGGAATCCAGGGAAACGACTGCTTAATACTACAGCGCTAGTTCAGATGCACTTCAGCTGCCAAAAAATCCTATAACCTCCTTGAACACTAGGTCGAGTAGCCCTGGCTGGTTGCCCAGCCAGGGCGCTCCCAGAGCCGGACTGGGAGATTTCCACCATCCGGCTCCACCGTGCTGACGACTTACGGCCTCACGCCCCAGATCGGCACCATGACCCGAGGCTCAGGCAAGGGATAGGACCGCAGCAGGTCCTGGAACCTTGCCCAGTTGAGTCGCGTCCGCTGGCTGCGACGGCGCAGCCACTTGTACCACGCGCGCCGCGCGTGCCACAACAGACGAGCCAAACTCTTCAGGTTCCCATTGACCCCGAAGTAATTGTAGTGGCCCTGCAAGCGACTCCGGAGCGCGCCGTGCTGCACCTGCAAGTCCTCGTGCCGCTGGCCGCAACACCAGGAAGAGACGGCCTGAATGGCCCGTCGCAGACGCGCACGCCGCGTCTTGCACGCCAACCGCCAACGTCCGCCTCGGGTGCGACGCCAGTACAGCGTAAACACCAGGAAGTCGAAGGTGTCCGGACCCTTGCCGCGCTGCTGAGCCTGCGGCGGTCGCCGAAAGTCCAGCAGGCGGGTCTTGTCCGGATGGAGGGTCAATCCATAGCGCTGCATCCGCTTCGGCAACACCGCCAGGACGCGCTCGGCATCCTCCCGATACTGAAAGCCGCTGACCAGATCATCGGCATATCGGATGAGGCAAGCCCGGCCCCGTAGTCGGGGCTGAACTTCCTGGTGAAACCATTGGTCGAGCACGTAGGGCAGGTAGATGTTGCCCAATAACGGCGACAGAATGGACCCCTGGGCGGTGCCGGTGTCCGGCGTGGCAGACTCCGCGCCGTCCAGCACGCCCACGTGCGGACATTTGCTGACCAGCCGCAACAGCGACCCGTCAGCCACCCGTTCCTGGAGCATCCCCAACAACGCCTGGCGATCCAGGCTGTCGAAGAAAGACACGATGTCAGCCTCCAAGACACAGTTCAACTCGCTCCGGTCCGCGGCCCCGTGCAAGGCGCGCAGGGCGTCGTGGGCACTGCGTCCGGGCCGGTAGCCATACGAGCAGTCCAAAAAGTCCTGCTCGTAGACCGCCTGCAGCACCTCGCGCAGGGCGTCCTGGACCACCTTGTCTTCGAACGCCGAAATACCCAACGGCCGCGTCTTGCCGTGGTCCTTGGGGATGTGAACACGCCAGATCGGCTGATGACGATAGCGCTTCGTCTTCATCCGCTCGTGCAGATTCCGGAGGTTGTCCTCCAGGTCTTGCCCGTAGTCCTCCTTGGTGATCCCATCCACGCCCACCGCCGCATCCGGTCGCTGGCGGTGATACGCCCGGTTCAAAGCTGCCTCATCGAGCAGATGAGCCAGGGAGTGGAACTGTCCGTCGGGTTCGCGTCGCGCTCGCTCCGCTACCTTCAGAAGTTCCGGGGACATGCCTTTCCAAGTCAAAGCTTGGCTCATGTTTCCCTCCTGAAGTTCGTCAGCACTCGGGCTGCCTTTGCTCGACCGGCTCCAGGATGCCGCCTGTTACCCGGCTTCAACGCTCGTATGCAGCCCTCCGACTCCCCTGTGGCGTCAGCCGGGGCTCCGGTTCCCCTTGCCCGCGACCTACCCCGAGTACGGACGCTTTTCTGAGCCGGCCGAGCGTGCGCCCGTGAACGCTCGGCGCGTCGGAGGGAAGGAAACCGAGTCCTCCGTCGCCCCGTAGTTCACTCGTGGACCATCAGGGGTCTCCCAGGTTACTGGGCTGCCCTTGCACACATACCGTGGTCGTCCACCCCGCCTCGGAGGACGCCGCCTCACCCGTTCGCGGTGACGCCCTCTGCTGCCTTCGGAGTTGGTGACCTCGTGGGCTTCCCGGAAGAAAACCATTTCGGGGCTGCATTCCCACGGCCCACGTGCTCGCCTGCCTACGCATCAATCAAGGCGTTGCCGCCCTGACTGCCAGGCTGGCTACCGACCTGCCGGGTTCAGCTTTGGTCGGGCGGGACTTGCACCCGCTGGGCAGCAAATCGAGTTTCATGACTTATCGCATCGTCACTCCTTTCGGACCAGCATAGCCTGGCCGCAACCACCAAACGGTTTTTGAGGCTCTATCACTTAACAATGACGCATTACGGTCCTGCTCTGGCTTGGCCGGTCGGCGTCAACGACAGCACCAGGCGACGGTTCTCTAACCAGGGCAAACGATGGTGCCGGGCATTCAGCGCATCGATCACGGGCACCAAGGCATCTTGCCCCGCAAACGGGTCCAGGTAGACGATCAGTGCTTCCGGTGTTTCGTAGAACCGGCCCGGCCGGTT
>JAEUIF010000026.1 GCA_016795185.1 Planctomycetia bacterium
ACGTCCCTCGGTACTCCGAGGGCGTGCGAATCGCTCCACCACGCCCTCGGAGTACCGAGGGACGTGCCACCCAGCCCCTACCTCGCTGATTGGAAATGGTCCGCGAATTTACTGGCCAACGCAGCATGAGCTATTATGATATATCACGGTATGCCAAAGCTCCTGGAGTCCTCGCGATGCCGGCCAGCTCGCCGACCCTGACCCAGCACGTTTACGACCGCCTCCGGCAGCAGCTGTTGAGCGGGCAACTCGATGCTCGCGCCCAGCTGGTCAATCGCACCATTGCCCGCGAGTTGGGCACCAGCACCATTCCGGTGCGCGAGGCGATTCAGCGGCTCGCCAGCGAGGGACTGGTGGAGTATGTCCCCGGCGCGGGAGCGTTTGTCCGCCAACCCGACCGCCGTGAACTGGCGCAGCTCTACGATCTGCGTGAAGCCCTCGAACCGCTGGCGGCGGCCGAGGCGGCGCGCAACAGCGCCGCGTATGAACTCGACGAGCTGCAAGCCTACTGCGACGCCTGGCAGGAGTTGGCCGTCGCCATTCCAGCGCGCGGCCATGCGACGCGCCAGCAACTCGGCGAATGGCTCGACCTGGAAGAACGCTTTCACGCGCTGCTGGCGGCAGCCACCCGCAATCCCTGGCTGGAACGGATGCTCAACGGTGTGCGGCTGGTGGCGATGGTCTGCGCCGCGCAGCGCGGCGAGCCCGACCTGCTCACCCCGGCGCTGGCCCGTAAGACCTGCCGTGAGCATGCCGAATTGGTACGCGCCTTGCGCGCGCGCGACGCCGACCGTGCCCGGGACTGGATGCTCAAGCATGTCCGTCACGGCCGCGGCGTGGTGCTGGATTACTTCGACCGCAAACCGTCTGGCCCCCGCCTGAAATCCGCGCAAGAGTAACCTGAACTGTCGTCGCCTCTCGAACCCTGGAAGCGAGGTCAACATGAACCGTACTCTCCGCGGCGTTGCCGTGTTCCTGTTGCTGGCATCGCCGGTATTGGGGGCCGAGCCATCCATTCAGCGCAGCGACCTCTGGGAAGCCGGCAAGGATGGTTACGCGATTTACCGCATTCCCGGCATCGTGACGACGGCCAAGGGCACGGTGCTGGCCTACTGCGAGGCGCGGCGCACCGGCAAGAGCGACTGGGACACCATCGACATCCTGCTGCGCCGCTCGACCGACGGTGGAATAACCTTCGACGCGCCACGCAAGATTGCCGACGTGCCCGGCCCGCACAAGAAGAACCCCGTGGCCCTGGCCCAGAAGCTGGCGAACCCCGACGATGTGACCTACAACAACGCCGTCGCCATCGGCGATCCGAAAGCCGGCACCGTCCACTTCCTTTTCTGCCTCGAATACCACCGCTGCTTCTACCAGCGCAGTGACGACGACGGCCGCACGTTCAGCAAGCCGGTCGAGATCACGTCGGCCTTCGAGGCGTTTCGTAAGGACTACGATTGGAAAGTGCTGGCCACCGGCCCGGCGCACGGCATCCAGCTCAAGAACGGCCGCCTCGTGGTGCCGATCTGGCTGTCCACGGGCACCGGCGGCCATGCTCATCGGCCCTCGGTAACGTCGGTGATCTTCAGTGACGACCAGGGCAAAACCTGGCAGCGCGGCGACATCGCCGTGCCCAACAATGAGAAGTACGTCAATCCAAACGAGACGGTCATCGCCCAGCTGGCGGACGGCCGAGTAATGCTGAACGTCCGTAGCGAATCGAAGGACCATCGTCGCCTCGTCACCACGAGCGCGGACGGAGCCACCAACTGGAGCGCCCCCGTGTTTCACGAACAGCTGCTGGAGCCGATCTGCATGGCCAGCATCTGTCGGCTGACCGAGACGCCTGCCTCGGACAAGAACCGCCTGCTCTTCGCCAATCCCGATACGCTGGACCCGCGCAAGGGACAGGTCGAGAAACCTGGACAGTCGCGCGACCGCAAGAATCTGTCAATGAAATTGAGCTACGACGAAGGCAAGACCTGGGCCATCAACCGCGTGCTGGAAGCGGGGCCGAGCGGTTATTCCGATTTGGCCGTGCTGCCGGACGGCACGATTCTGTGTCTATATGAACGCGGCGCCAGCCGGGCCTTGACGCTGGCGCGGTTCAACCTCGAATGGCTGACCGAAGGAAAAGACAAGCTACCCGCAGGACGCTAAGCTCGGTGATTCGCGAGGCCCTGGTCCGCACAGCGGCCCCTACAGCATTTCGTAGGGTCCGTTGTGCGGACCATAGCACCCGGCGCTCCATCCAGCGGCGAACCGCTCTAATTCACCCGCTGGAACCGCCACATCGGGATGTACGGCGGCAACTGCCCGCTGTAGTACGAATCCTCGCCGAGCATTTCGCGCAACCGCTTCAGGGCCTGCCGACGCACGGTCACGTAGTAATACTCGCAGCGCGCGTCGCGCACGGTGTCCCAGACCTGGTAGAGATAGTCGGTTTCCTGCAACGCGGTGCGCAGTTCCCACCAGCGCGCCGGTTCGCCGGGCTGCCGCGTATCCAGCTGCTGGCGGTAAGCGCGGTTGAAGGCGAGATAGTCGTTCACCGTGGAGCGATCCGGGAACCGGCAGCAATCGTTGGCCGGCGGGGCATCGTTCAGTTCCGCATGGCGGCGACGCAGCAAGGCCAGGTCGGATGAAAAGTCCTCGGCCCGCGCCAGCACGTAACGCACTTCGCGTTGGTCCAGGATTTCCCATTCGACGGCCAGGATTTGCATCGCGGTACGCACCGCGTTGAAGGTCTCCGGAGGAGGCGCGGACTCCGGGGTATCCGGTGGCTGGGACAGGAGGGTCACCGCCAGGAGAAATTCGTATGGAAACATGCCTCTCACCTCAGCAGTTCGGGTTCGGCGCGCAGTCCGTACTCTCACTCCGTGGGGAGCGCGGCACGGCGCACAACTTCAGCCGTCGTGGGTCGGGGTCAATCGCCGGGGAGGAACGCTGAGAAGTGGACCCACATCCTTGCGGGAATCCAGGAATCCTTTCCTGTTCGTGCAGAGCGGCAGGCCGCCGTTAGATACTCCGTTGGTTCGTATCCATCCGACTGGCCGGGGCGCCGCTTGTTCCGGAGCGGTGCCTTGCTAACCCCGTAAGCTATCCGAAAGCTGCCGGCCAGTCATCACCACTTCCGTCGCACTCTAAATGCACCTACTGTGCCAAAGGGGTTTCGTGACGCGGAAATCCTGGATTTCCACGCGCCGGCAAAATCCGCACAATAACTCAAGTTCGCAACCCGTTGTGAAACTGCCGGTTATGGCATCGTTGTAGTTTTCGGCCGTTGCGGGAAGCGCGCGTGGCAAACCGCGAATCGCCAAGCGGCGCAAGGCAGGTTGGCATGTCGAGGTGCCCATGTCCTGGGCGGGCTGGCGACAGAATGCTCTCGATTGCAGCGATCTCCGCCGGCAAGCTCGCCCCAGCTTACCGGGGTGCCAAAAAAATGCGCACCGGGGAGCGCGATGATTGATGCAATCCGCGCGGGAAACGCTTATCCTGATCCGACCATTCGGTTCCATTCCCTCTGTCACCGTTTTCTCGTGGGGTACGCATGGCGAGCAGCGAGTTGGCCCAATCCCTGGAGGGCTCCGGCATCCGGTTCGTGCGCGTCGTCTGGTGCGACAGCGGCAACGTCATTCGCGGCAAGGCGGTCAGCACCCGCAAGCTGCAAGGGGACTACTTCAAGCATGGTGTGGGCATCGCGGCGGCGCAGATGGCCGTGCCGGTGCAGGCGGACTTCGTGGCCCCGGAAAGCGGGCTGTCGCCCGTGGGCGAGGTGCGCCTGATGCCCGACTGGGCCACACTCACCACCCTGCCCTATGCCCCCGGCCAGGCGCGCGTGCTGGGCGACATGGTCAAGAACGGTCAGCCCTGGACGCATTGCCCGCGCAACTTCCTGAAGAAGCAGATCGCCGAGGCCGACAAGGCTGGCTTCGACCTGATGGCCAGCTTCGAGAACGAGTTTTACCTGTTCAAACCCAACGGCCCGAACTGGGAACCCGTCGATCGCACCAACTTCGCCTCGACGCTGGCCATGGACGCCAGCCGGCCGGTCATCGACGAGATCGCCGACCATCTGCTCGCCCAGAAGATTCCGGTCGAGCAGTATTACCCGGAGTCGGGCACCGGCCAGCACGAAATGACGGTGCGCTACACCAATGCCCTGGCCGCCGCCGACCGGCAGATCGTCTTCCGCGATACCGTGCGTGCCACCGCGCTGCGGCATGGCCTGCGGGCTTCGTTCCTGCCCAAAGTCTTCGCCGATCAGGCGGGCAGCGGCTGCCACCTGCACCTGAGCCTGTGGAAAGGCGGGCAGAACCTGACGCCCGGCGGCGGCGACAACCTCTCGCCGAAAGCGAAATCGTTCCTCGCCGGCATCCTGCACCACATGCCAGCGCTGATGGCCTTCACGACGCCGACCAGCAACTCGTTCCGGCGCATCAAGCCGCGCACCTGGGCCGGCGCGTTTCGCTGCTGGGGTATGGACAACCGCGAGGCGGCGGTGCGGGTGCCCAGCAACCCCGACGGCGGCGGGCCGACGCACATTGAGTTCAAAACGGCGGACGCCTCCGCGAACCCCTACCTGGCGCTCGGCGCGGTGCTGGCCGCCGGCCTGGACGGTGTGAAGCAAAACCTGACGCCGCCCGAACCGGTCAACGTCGATCCCGCCGACCTCTCGGACGATGAGAAGCGCAAGCGCGGCATCGTGCCTTTGCCCGGCAACCTCTCCGGCGCGCTGCACACCTTCAGTTCGGACCTGGTATTGATCGGCGCGCTGGGCCAGGAGTTCGCGCAGTCCTACCTGGCGGTGCGCCATTCGGAAATGCAGCACTTCAAGGGGATGGACCTGGCCGACGAGGTCAAGCTGTTGCTGGAGCGCTATTGAACCGCTCGCGGACTTCGTAGGGTCCGCTGTGCGGACTCTTGGGCTGGGCAAAGTCAGTTCAATGGTCCGCACAGCGGACCCTACGGGTCTGAACCGCGTCACCGCTTGCGGTTTAGCACGATTACACCCACGCCACCGGGTCGCACTCCCGGTGGCTCGCCCAGACTTTCAATTCCGGCCATTGCCGCTGCAAGCGGCCGGCCAGTTCCTCGACGCCGATGCGTTCGATGGCGTAGTGCCCCGGCAGAATCAGCGCGATGCCGGCCGCCTGCGCCGCCAGGTAATCGTGGAAGCGCATCTCCCCGGTGAGGAACACATCGGCCTGCGCACGAATCGCGTCCTTGAGCAGTTCGCCGCCCGCGCCGCAGACGATGGCCACGCTCGACACTTCCCGCGCCAGTTCGCCCACGATCTGCACCGGCCCGCTCCGCAGCACTTCGCGAATACTGCTGGCCAGCACGCCCAGCGGTTTCGTTGCCGGCAACCGCCCCAGCCGTCCGTCGCCACCGTTGGCCGCGCTGGGCCGCAACGCATAAACGTCGTAGGCCGGCTCTTCGTAGGAATGGGCCGCGCGCATGGCCGCGATAACGCGCTCGATGCGCGCTTCCGAGCAGACCACTTCCAGCCGCCATTCGCTGACTTCCTCGCGTCGCCCCTTCTGGCCAACGGTCGGGTTCGATGCTTCGGAACCGTGAAAGGTGCCCGTACCCGCCAGGCGAAAGCTGCATTCGCGGTATTGCCCGATGTGCCCCGCGCCGGCGGCGAACAGCGCATCGCTGACCTTGGCGAGATCGTTGTCCGGCACGAAGACCACCAGCTTGCAACTTGCCTCCGCCTGCGCTGCCCGCAACGGCTTCACGGCTGTCAGTCCCAGCTTGCTCGCCAGGATTTCGTTGATGCCCTCGGCGGTGTTGTCGAACGCGGTATGCGGACTGTAGACCGCCACGCCCGCCCGAATCAGCGCCAGCAGCATGCGGCCTTCGGAGTTGTCGGCCGTCAACCGCTGCACCGGACGGAACAGCACCGGATGATGGCTGACGATCAGCTGCACGCCTTCCGCAACGGCCTCGGCGGCGCTCTCTGGCGTCACGGTCAAACAGGTCATGACCCGCGATACCGGCGCGGCCCGGTCGCCGAGCAGCAGGCCGACATTGTCCCACGAGGCGGCCAGGCGTTTCGGCGCGAAGCGTTCGAGATACTCGATGACGGCGGCGATGGTGGTCATGACTTTGCTTCTCCACGGCGTCTCGGTTGCTTGCCGCGCGGCGTCGTCGCAACGTCTGGCTCGACCGCGATCAATTGCGGTCGGCGACCCACGGCCAGGGCATAGGTCGCCAGCGTCTTCCAGGTCGGGTTGGTCTGCGCCCCGGTTTCCAGCCGTGACAGGTACTCGACCGCCATGCCCGTGCGGGACGATACCTCGGCCAACGTGAGTCCGGCCGTTTCGCGGGCTTCCTTCAATTGTCGAATGTACTCGCGCAGCACGAAGTAGAACGGGGCCGCCTCGGCCAATTCATTGGCCGTCAGGAGTTCGTCCGGGGTTGGTTTGCCGCGCAGCTGCTGACGAGTTTGTGCGGCGCGTTGCCGTGCTGCGGCCATAGCGGCTCCGGAGACTTTAGACAGCGGATTCTTGATGGCCATGCAAGTTCCTCTGAAACGCGACCATCACATCGT
>JAEUIF010000138.1 GCA_016795185.1 Planctomycetia bacterium
AAGAACATTCACGTGCGCATCGACGTGGACGGCAGCATCTCCGTGACCGACGACGGCCGCGGCATCCCCGTGGATGTTCATCCCGATACCGGCAAATCCACGCTCGAAGTGGTCATGACCACCGTCGGCGCCGGCGCCAAGTTCGACAAGCGCACCTACAAGACCTCGCTCGGCCTGCACGGCATGGGTACCAAGGCCGTCACCGCCCTGAGCGAATGGTCCGAGGCCGAGGTGCGCCGCAACGGCAAGGTCTACCGCCAGGAGTACGAGCGCGGCAAACCGGTCACCGAAGTGAAGGAAGTGGGGGCCACCCCGAAGACGGGCACCACCGTCTCGTTCTTCCCCGACCCGCAGATGTTCCACAGCCTGACCTTCGACTACGACCGCCTCGAATCCCGGCTGCGCGAGCTGGCGTTTCTCAACAAGGGCCTGTCGATCCGCCTGACCGACGACCGCTCCGGCAAGGACGAGACCTTCTACTACGCCGGCGGCGTCGCCGAGTACGTTGAGTACCTCAATCGCTCCGAGGACGCGCTGCACAAGCCGCCGATCTATATCGAGCGCGTGGTCGACGACGTGCAGGTCGAAGTGGCCTTGCAGTACACGACCGCCGACGAGGAGCGCGTCCGCGCCTACGCCAACAACGGCTACACGCCCTTCGGCGGCACGCACCTGTCCGGCTTCCGCGCCGCCCTGACGCGCACGCTCAACGCCTACGGCGCCAAGCAGGACATGTTCAAGAATAACCTGGCCCCCATCGGCGAGGACTTTCGCGAGGGCCTGACCGCCATCGTCAGCGTGAAGGTGCCCAACCCGCAGTTCGAGTCGCAGACCAAGGTGCGCCTCAACAATCCCGAGGTCGAGGGCATCGTCACCAGCGTCGTCAACGAGCAGCTGGCCAAGTACCTGGAGGAGAACCCGAAAGAAGCCCTCAAGATCATGAAGAAGGTGATCCTCGCCGCCGAGGCGCGCGAGGCCGCCGCCAAGGCCAAGAAGGCCGCCAAGGAGCGCAAGAACATCCTCAGCAGCGGCGGGCTGCCGGGCAAGCTCATGGACTGCACCCGCGACGGCGACGACTCCGAACTGTTTCTCGTCGAAGGTGATTCCGCCGGCGGCAGCGCCGAATCCGGCCGCGACCGCATGTACCAGGCCGTGCTGCCTCTGCGCGGCAAGCCCCTGAACGTCGAGAAGGCCCATCAAGACAAACTGATGTCCAACGAGGAAATCCGCACCATCATCTCGGCGGTGGGCATGGACATCGGCGAGGCGGCCGACCTGGAGAAAGTCCGCTACGGCAAGATCATCATCCTGACCGACGCCGACGTGGACGGCCAGCACATCCGCACCCTGCTGCTGACCTTCTTCTACCGGCAGATGCCCAAGCTGATCGAGAACGGCCGGGTCTTCGTCGCCCGTCCGCCGCTCTACAAGGTGTCGCAGAAGAAGGAGAAGCGCTACGTGGACACGGTGGAGCGCATGGCGGATGAGCTGGTCCTGCGCGGTCTGAAGGGCAGCCGGCTGCACCTGCTCGAATCCGGCACGGTCCTGGAAGGCGAGAAGCTGCAAGCGCTGCTGGCCGTGGTGGACGAGCTGGAAAAGGCCATCTTCATCCTGGAGCGGCGCGGCCACGACTTCGCCCGCTTCCTCCAGCACATGACGCCCGCCGGCCTGCCGTCCTACCGCGCGGTCTTCGCCGGCCAGGAACACTGGCTGCATACGTCCGCGGAGGTGGACGAGTTCCGCCAGGCCAAGGCCAAGGAGACGGGCAAGGAACTCGTGGTCGGCGACGAAGCGGCGCAGCAGCAAGCCAACGGCCACGCGAACGGCCAGGCCGAGGCCGTGCTGCCGACCTTCTTCGTCCAGGAACTGCACGAGGTGCGCGGCATCAACAAGCGGCTGGAGAAGCTCAAGGAATTCGGCCTGGCCGCCGTCGATCTCGCTCCGTTGCCGCGCATCGCCGGCCGCGAGCCACGGCTGCGTTACAAGCTCGAGAACGGCGACCAGCAGCAACCGCTGCTGCACCTGCGCGACCTGACCTCGGACGTGCGCAAGCTCGGCGAGAAGGGCCTGACCATCACCCGCTTCAAGGGCCTCGGCGAGATGGACCCGGAAGAACTCTGGGAAACCACGCTCGACCCCAAGGTCCGCACCCTGCTGCAAGTGCATCTCGAAGACGCGCTGAAAGCGGACGAGATGTTCCGCGTGCTGATGGGCGAGAAGGTCGAGCCGCGCCGCGACTTCATCGTCAAGCACGCCCTGGAAGTCAAGGACATCGACTACCACGGGGCGTGAGCGGGCGGATTCGTTAGCCCGACGCGCCAGCGAGGGGGCAAAGCATGCCGCCAAGTCTGTCGAGATACCGCGAGCTATCTTTACCGCGAAGCGGTTACACCCCACAGCCCAGGGTCGCGCAGCGCACCCTGGGTACGGAGACAACGAGGTTGGGTCTACCCCGCAGGGGTTGCACAAGACAGGCCGTCACGGTTTGTATAACCCTGCGGGGTAGACCATTTTGTTGATTCTCGTCGTCCCAGGGTGCGCTGCGCGACCCTGGGCTGTGGAGTATAACCGCTTCGCGGTAGACTAGCGTCCACTCGAGCATGTACCGCAGTAACTTCAGCACCAGTGCGTGCCTCCCGCCAAGCTACGGCCGCGGTCCTTCCGGCAGGAACAACTCGTTAACCTTGTTGCCCGCCACTTCGGGCGGCGTGCCCGCATCCCAGGACGGCGGGGCCGCCTTGCCCTCGGCGTATAGCTCCTCCATCGGCTGCCAGACCTTGTCCACGCGGTCGGTGAACAGGTCGCCGATGAGCAGGTCCGTCACCGTGCCGTTCAGGTCGGGGTGCTTGCGGATGAACTGGCCGAAGCTGAAGCCGTTGTAGTATTCGCAGACCAGGCGGCGCATGCGGTCCACGCCCTGGTTGAACACCGGCCCCCACTTGCCCAGCTGCGCGGCCGAGAGGTCGTTGCGCTCGAAGCCTTCGTGAATGGCGTCCGCCGCGTACTCGCCGGAACGCAGCGCCAGCAGCACCCCGGACGAATAGAGCGGGTCGAGGAAGCCGAAGGCGTCGCCGACCAGCACCCAGCCGTCGCCCGCCGCCTGCGTGGCGCGGTACGAATAGTCCTTGGTCGCGAAGTAGCCGGTGACACGGTTGGCCTTCGCGACCCGTTCCTGCACGGCCGGACAGCGCTCGACCTCTTCCCGATAAGTCTGCTCGTGGCTGCCTCGGCCCTTGAAGAGGTAGTCGAACGGCCCGACCACGCCGACGCTGACGCGGTCGTCGTGCAGCGGGATGTACCAGAACCAGCCCAGCTTGTTGGGCGTCTGGATGACGATGGTCGCGCCTTCGTCCTTGCCCACGTCGCGGTAAGCCCCCTGCCAGTAGGTCCAGATGGCCCCCTTGTTCAGCACCGGGTCCCAGGTGCGCAGCTTGAACTTGTTTTGCAGCAGCCCGCTCTGACCGCTGGCATCCACCACCACCCGCGCGCGGATCTCCTGCGGCGGCCCGTCCGGTCCCTGGACCCGGACGCCCACGGCCCGCGATCCCTCGAAGAGCACGTCGAGCACGCGCACGCCTTCGTGCGCTTCGACGCCGTGCTCGCGGGCGTTGTTCAGCATCATGAGGTCGAACTCGCTGCGCACCACCTGCCAGGTCTGCGAGCATTCGTGCGGCTTGTTGTCCCAGAAGTAGAAGGGCGCGGACAGCTTGCCGTGGGCGTTGACGAACTGCACGCTGTACTTCTTGATGAAATGGCTCTGCTTGAGCTTCTCCAGCATGCCGAGCCGCTGAAGCACCCAGTAGGTTTCGGGAATCAGCGACTCGCCAATGTGAAAGCGCGGGAAGCGTTCGCGCTCGAAGAGTAAGACTTTATGTCCCTGCTGTGCGATCAGCGTGGACGCCGTGGACCCCGCCGGCCCGCCGCCGATGACGACCACGTCAGGATTGCTGGTGTACGCTGGCATGGCAACTCCGGAACGGACGAAAGCCGACCGTCGACCAACATGCGCCAATTATAACGTATACGTACTGAAAAGGGAAATCGAAATGATGACGGCAGCGACGCGCACCTCGTCGCGGGGTTCCAGGAGCTAGTGCAGAATCAAGCGACCTGTTGCGCAAGGCTTTACTTGGGTGGCACGTCCCTCGGTACTCCGAGGGCGTGCGAGTCGCTCCCCACGCCCTCGGAGTACCGAGGGAC
>JAEUIF010000195.1 GCA_016795185.1 Planctomycetia bacterium
AACCAGCCCGTACAAATCTGGAAGGTCGACGAATCCAGCCGGGTGAGCGCCGACAAGCAAGAGACCTACCGGGGCCACAACGGTCGCGTGCTCCGCACCCTCGGCAACGACCGCGACTACCTCCATGCCCTGGCACTCAGCGCGGACGGCTCGCTGGCGGCCGTCGGCGGCGAGGACGGCGTCGTGCGGCTGTTCGACACCGCGAAGGGGGAACTGCTCCACGAACTCGTGCCACCGGGCGTTGATCGGCCCAGCCCGCGACCCTGAGCCAACCTCGGCTCCCACCAGCACACCATACACCCCTTCGTGCCAACGATTTGGCTTGGCACGGAGGGGTGTTTTTGCAGTTATTGACCATTCAAGCGAAATCAGCACTTATAGCAACCCGCCACCTGTTTCTGACTGAAATCTTCGTCAGGTAACGCTTTGCGAAACAAACATCGCTATTCTGAAAAAAATCATGTCAGGAAAACGGCAGCCCGCCGTGATAGGTGGGGGAAGGATGAGCGGATGGGACTGAGTGCGAATACCGTCGTGCAAGTGCTCTTGCGGGAGCGTCCGCGGATTACTGCCTCCGCACTGGGGATTCTGCGCGACGCCCATGCCGCCGATGATGTGTTTCAGCAGGTCGTCCTCCAGGCGCTGCAAGGCCAGGAACAGTTTCGGGAACCGGAGCATTTGCTGGCATGGGCGCTGCGTGTGGCCCGGCACCGAGCCATCGACGCGCTGCCCCGCCATGCGACCCGGTGCCTGGACGGTGCGGTGCTCGACCTGCTCGAACAGCAATGGACCGCCGCTCCCGCCGCCGAAGTTTCCGCCCGCGTGGACGCCCTGCATCGCTGCCTGGACAAGCTGCCCACCACCGCCCGCGAACTGCTTCGCCTCCGCTATGAAGATGGCCTGCGCTGCAACGCGGTGGCGGAACGCGTCGGCCGCACGGTTGAAGCGGTGTACCAGAATCTGTCGCGTATCCATCGGCAGTTGCGGCAATGTGTCGAAGCCCAGCTGAAGCGCACGAATGGGCCGTCCTTCGGAGAAGCGCTGCCATGATTCCTGAACCGGAAAAAGCGCAGTCGGATGGCGAATCGCGCCGGTTCGACGAACTCCTGATGCGCTACTGGGACGACAACCTGGACGCTGCCGGCCTGGCCGAACTCAACGCGGCCCTGACCTCCCAGCCGGACCTGCGCGCTGCTTTCGCCGATATGAGTCTCCAGATCTTGACGCTCGCCGATCGCGGCGCGGCGGCGCAGGCCATTCAGCCCGCTGCCGTCGAACCGGCGCGGAGCACATCGCGCCGGCCATTGCTCTGGACGGCAGCGCTCGTGTTGGCCCTGGCGGGGTTGACGGCCCTGCTCTGGCGACCCACGCCGCCCGTTGCGACGCCGGACGAGCGCGCCGATGCCGCCGTCGTCTACGTCCAGAACGCGGATGGCGAGGTGCAGCCAGTACAGCAGTGGGCGATCTCGCTGACCGACGGCGAGCCTGCCGAGCATCCCGGTTTGCCGACGGATACGTTCCTGGCCAGGTTCGGCCGCGCAGCGCCGGCGGGTTGGCGTGGTGAACTGGTGTTTCACGACCTGCCTGCCGGTGCCGAAGCGGCCCTGCGGACCGTGCCGCAGCCTCATCCGCACTGGGGCCTCGGCCATGCCGTGCAAACGCCCAACGCCTGGACGGCGGGGCTGTTCGCCATTCACACCGATAGCTGGTTTCACGCGCGCTTTCGCGTCGAGAAGCCGGGCTTCTTCCACGTGCTGGTGGTGGCCCGCGATCCTGACCTCGGCCGGCGCAGCTGCGTCGTGCTGGAAGCCCCGCACTTCTGGCTGCGGCGTGAGCCGGGCCGCTGGCACACGGTCCATCTGCCGTTCGCCGACTTCCGGCCCACGGAGCCGAATCGCCTGACGGAGCGGCCCTTGGTGGCGTTCATCGTGGTCGTCGATTCGCAGAAGGAAGACCTCGGCTTGACGCTCGAGCGCTTCTGGGTCACACGCGGCCCGGAGACGCAATGAAGTCCAGTGCT